>JAUYEO010000183.1 GCA_030689795.1 Desulfobacterales bacterium
AGGATAAAGGCAAGAATCCAGATTGCGCCGCTCCTGCTGAAATACTCCACAAGCGGATCAACCACAGCCTCCTGCAGGGTTTTGGGGGCGCCCGCGGTAATTTCAGGTTCCGGGGAAAGCACTGTTGCCAGCATGCTGGGCAGAAGACAGGCCGCCATTATAAGATAGACCGCCTTGAAAGATATCGCATCGGCCATAATAAAGCCACCGCCTGAAGCAAGCAGCTTGCCCACACGGTATCCGTTTACATAAAGAGATGAGCCGAGGCCGAGCTCTTGATCCGAAAGGCTTTCCCGCCTGAATGCATCGACTACAATATCCTGGGTTGCGCTGAAGAATGCTACAAGCATGGCGGCAATAACGACATAAAGAGGCTTTACGCCAGGGTCGGTGAATGCAAGCCCGGCAATCGACAAAACAAGAAGTATCTGGGCGACGAGAAGCCCTCCTCTTCTTCTTCCCAGAAACGGCGGTATGTAACGATCAAGAAAAGGGGCCCAGAGAAACTTTACCGTGTAAGGAAGCCCCACGAGAGACATCATGCCGATCATCGCAAGATCGACTCCTTCCTCCTTCATCCATGCCTGCAATAAAGATATGGTTAAAAGAAGAGGAAGTCCGCATGCAAAACCCATAACAAATGTCACGAGCATGCGGCCGCTGAAAATCACTCTCAGCAAAGACCCGTGGCTCTCTTTATCCGCGCTTTTTTTGTCCGGAGTTTTTTGCACAATTATTATGCTGTTTTGCCGTTGTTATATTTGTGAAGATCCGCAGGAGTCGCAACCGGCCCTGAAATTTTTTTAACGGCAAGCAGTCCTTCCTTCTGTTCATTCAGCACTTCAAACAATCTGCCCGGAACATTCTTTTCTTTTCCGTAAGCCGCGAGCTGGAGATCAATCCTTGCCAGGATGTTGTCGATATAGAGGGAAAACTGCTTCGTGTAAAGCGATTCCGGATACTCTTTATCTATTATAGTTTTAAACATTTTTTTAAGATCTTCATATTCCGGTAAACCACCGACAGGCGTTTCAATTGCTCCGACTTCATCGTGCGCCCTTCTTTCCAGCCATGCCAGCCATACTTTGACATCCCGTTTTTCACCGAGCAGCATATCCGAAGTTCCGCCCCTTGCCTTATCCGTAAGAAAATAATTAAGCCCGGCCATAACCGGTTTTTTATCTGCTGCTATTTTTTTGTTTCCGAAAAAACGGAACTGGGCATCCATGTAATCGGCGAGGGCGCCGGGTATAAACGGCGCGTTCGCCCAGGGCGCCCTTTTAACTCCGGTAGCTCCGACTTCCGTGGCCGTTGCGGCAGATACTATAGATGCGCCTATAATCACACCGTGATCCGGATTCTTTGCCACACGGACAGGCGGCATCGTGTCGCTGTCTCTTCCGCTGTATGTAAATATCCTTGTAATAACTCCTTCAGGGTCTTCATTTTTCGGGGAATAGTTCGAAAGAGCTTTTGATGCAAGCGTAACACGGGCATTCGGATGGGATATGGGAACAGGTTTCCCGTTTTTACCGATCACACCCTTTTCCCACGGGCCCTGAAAATTATAGCCTTTTACAGGCGGCTCTTCCCCGTTTCCCGTCCAGTGGGGAACTCTCTTTTCATCGATGAGGACATTAGACCATATAACCTCTGTTCCTTCATTCCTTAAAAGCTCCATCAGGCCGGGGTCGCCTTCCCGGTTCACATCCTCAACTATGCCGAAAATTCCGCACTCAGGATTAATCGATCTTATCGCTCCTTTTTCGTCAATCCACATCTGGGCAAGGTCGTCGCCAATAAACTGATGCCCGGCCATAGCTGTTGTCGTCTTCCCGCACCCGCTCGGAGCGGCTCCGGCAAACCAGGTTACGCGGCTCCCGGGCCCTTGGATGCCTGTTATGAACATATGCTCGGAAAGTTCATTGCCCCTGTTTTCATAAACAGCCTTGTCAACCGAAAACCTGTGGTTTCCCTTTTTAAGCAACAGAGTGTTTCCTGCGTAGGTGCAGTTTATGCTGTAAGTCGTCTGATGGCTCCTGTCCATGTAAACACGGGCATCAGGAAGATCTTCGGATCTGTTTTTCCCCTGGCTGTGAATATTTGTATAAAAATGTCCCAATCGCTCCACTTCTTTATTAAAATGAAGGTAAGAATTTCTATAAAGAATCTCTGCGCTGTGGGAAACATAGGCGGAACTTGTAATCTCTATGGCCGGATTCGACATTGGAGAACCGACAGGCCCCCGCATATAAAAGCCCACGACCATCTCTTTACCACGCATGATGCCGGTCATCTTATCCCTGATATCTTTTAACGCATCTTTCCTTAATGTTTTGTTTGCAAGGGAGCTGACCTCTTCATCTTCATTCGCGATATAATAGGTGCGGTCCGTTATGCGCCCCTGCTCTTCCTTTAAGTCAAAGTGTATGGTATGCCCCTTCATTGGAAGTTTTGCTTCCTCGCGATTTTTAAGAGCAAGCTCTCTTATATACTGCCTGTCTTCTTCGGAACCTGTGTTGATAAAAACGGAATCGGGGCGGCACATGGCAATCGAATTGGCGATTTTCAAAAGCACATCCTGGTGGTTTATTTTAAGAATTCTTGAAAGATTTTGCCGGTCGAGCGTCTTCTCAAAAAGACTGCGCGCGCCGTCAAACGATTTTATTTCTCCTATCTCCTGTACAATATCAACCCCTTTCTTCTTTAAAAACACGTGAATTCTCCCTTATCGGATTTTAGCATCTGTTTTTTCACACCCGGGCATCACCTCGAATTTATCAAGACCCGGCATGTTTTGGCTTATCCAGATCAGGACTTTATTAAATTCGCTCTTCAGCTCACAAAGCGCCTTTCCCCTGTGGCTTACATAACTCTTTTCTTCCATGTTCATCTCTGCGAAGGTTTTGTTTAAAGGAGGATAAAAGAATACCGGATCATAGCCGAATCCGTTTGTCCCGGAAGGTTTTTCGGCAATAAGTCCCTCGCAGCGGCCATCATAGATGAGAGCATGTCCGGTTGGAACCGCAATTGATATCACGCACTCAAATACCGCTTTTCTGTTTGATTTTCCCTTCATTTCAAAAAGCAGCTTTGCGCAACGGTCTTCATCCGTCGCCTTTTCGCCTCCATAGCGGGCTGAAAGAATACCCGGAGCTCCGGAAAGAGCTTCAACCACAAGCCCTGAATCATCGGCAAGAGCAGGAAAGCCCAGAACTCTTGCCGCAAAGCTCGCTTTTTTGTATGCATTCTCATCAAAAGTATCCCCATCCTCTTCTATCAGTGGTATCGGGCCGAAATCCTTAAGATTTTTGATTTTAACGGGGAAATCTTTTAAGAGGTCTTCAATTTCTTCAGTTTTACCGCTGTTTCTGCTGGCTATTACAAGAGTTGTTAAATTATTCATGCCGCAAATATCTTTAAATTAATATGTAAATGAAGCGATTATTTGAATGGAAAGATAGATATAAATCATGGTTTCTATTTTGTAAAGTTTTTTTCGGCGTCATTGGCTTTTACGAAGCCGTCACTTATAATTCTTTACAAATTTGCAATGTTATATTAGATTGTCGATAAAAATTGATTGATTTTCCTCCTTATCCATTAACTACACCCTGGCGACAGATGGATATCAAAAAAAGACTATACTTGATTCTTTTTGCAATCTTCCTCGTGGTGCTTGCAGGCAGCAGCGGCTACTATATTCTTTTCGGCGGCCAGCCGAAATACATGGATTGCCTGTATATGACGGTCATATCCCTTACAAGTGTCGGATACGGAGAAATCATACCTGTAACGGGAAATATACCGGCCCAGATTTTCACCATGATACTTATCACCTTCGGCATGGGAATAATTCTTTATGGCATAAGCACACTTACGGCAATAATGATTGAAGGTGAACTCTCAGGCATATTAAGGAAAAACAAGATGGAAAACAGGATAAAAAAACTTCACAATCATTATATAGTTTGCGGAGGCGGCGAAACAGGCCGCCATGTACTGGGGGAACTTGTCAAAAACAAGGAGAAAGTAGTATTAATCGAGCATCTCGACGACAATATAGAAAAGAGCAGACACATTGAGGGCCTTCTTTATATCAAGGGAGACGCCACGGATGATCATAACCTGATACTAGCCGGAATAGATAAGGCAGCCGGAATAGTCATATGCCTTCCTTCCGATAAAGATACACTATATGTAACCATGACTGCAAGAATGTTAAACGGCAAAGTTCGGATTATAAGCAGGATGGTGGATCAGAGCCTTCAGCCTAAGCTCAAGAAAGCCGGCGCAGACAGCACTGTCTCCCCGAATTTCATCGGCGGGCTTCGTATGGCTTCCGAAATGCTCCGCCCCGCAGTTGTTGATTTTCTTGACAGCATGCTTCGAAGCAGCCAGGGGAATATCCGCATCAGCCAGCTTAATGTTTCAAAAAATTCCCAGATAATCGGGAAAAGGATCAGCGAACTGGAATTAACGGATAAATACAATCTCGTTGTCCTTGGTTCAAGATTTAAGGACAGAGAAATACTCTTTAACCCGCCTCCGCACTCGGTTTTAATTGAAGATCTGACCATAATTGTAATGGGAGACGTGGAAAATATAGCAAAAGCCAAACAATTATTCTAAGAGATCTTTGAAGAATGCCCAATTTTGGCCAAGTACAAGGAAGGCGATAATTTCAAACGCAGGAATACATTGAGTATTTCGAGTATTGAAATTTGAGCCTGACGCAGTAATCGGGCAAAAGGGGGCGTTATGCAAAGGTCTCTTTAAATCCTGCGGAAGACAAAGGCGCTCCACTCTTTTTCCCGTTCCTCCCTGCGCATTATAAAATGATTTTTCGAGTAGAGCAGGCAAAGGTCATTTACTTCCGATATTTTTATTCCGGAGAAAACAAGCATTGAGCCTTTTCCCGTCAGTTTTACCATCAACGGATAGAGGCTTATCAAGGTCGGATAACGCAGGTTGGCCGTAACAATCGAAAACCGGCCTTTAATTTTCTCAACCGGCATATCCGATATCTCTATCCTTTTCCCAAGCCCGTTTATTCCGGCATTTTCCATGGCCTCTTTTCTTGCGCACGGATCGGTGTCAATGCCCGTTGCCCTGCCTGCCCCGAAAAGGACGCAGGCAATTGCCAGGACACCGCTTCCGGTACCTATATCAAGGACTGTTGAGTCAACGCCACAGCTTCCCGAAAACGCGGTATCTTCGAAAACATATTCTATGCCTCTTAACCCAAGCCTTGTGGTCGGGTGATCGCCTCTTCCGAATGATATGCCGGACTGCATCTTTATAACCAGATCGTCAGTTCCTCCCGGATATTTCATCCGGTGAGGCACAAGAACGATCCGCTTTGATATGCGCACGGGTTTTTCAAAGGACTTTTCCAGGAAGGAACACCCGTGTTTATAAGAATAGGTCAATTCGCCCGCTGAAACAAGTTCATCTACAGCACTTTTCAAATCATCCCGCTTGATCTTAATCCGGCTCTTTAAAACCTTCTCAAGCTTCCCGAAAGTAAGAAATTCCGGAGAAGCTGCCACTGCGTCAAGTATATCATCCCGCAGCCTTCCGGCATCTTGTGAGAACATCATCTCTTTCGGTATTTTTATTTAAAATCATTAATATGATTTTTAATCAGTGTTCTTTTATCTTCAGTAATAATAGCCCATGGACCTTGCATGCCTTCTATGTTGCCGAACATCTCTTCAAGCCCTGTTCTTATAGCTTCCGCGTCATTGTTGTTCTTTTCCCTTAAACGTTCATATTCCACCAGAAAAAGAATTTCAGCTCTGTATCTGGGTGGTAAACCAAGAACTCCCTTGATATACCCTGAACCGCCCTTTTGAATTCCGTTAATCTGGCTGCCGTAAATCGTCATGAAATTATTGAAAGCGGATGTATATTTTTTCTCTTTAAAATCAATCACTGCCTGTTTAATTCCGGATGTCGGGGTGACTTGACCCGTTAATGGTTCGGCTGAAGATCTTTCCGGAGGCATTACCGGCTCTGCCTTGGCTACCCTTGCAGCCTGCTCCTTCAGTTGCTTCTCTTTCAGTTGCTCCTCTTTCTGCTGCTGTTCCTTCAGTTGTAGATCCTTCAGTTGCTGTTCTTTCTGTTGTTGTTCTTTCTGTTGTTGATCTTTCTGTTGCTCCTCTTTCTGCTGCTGTTCCTTCAGTTGTATATCCTTCAGTTGCTGTTCTTTCTGTTGCTGTTCTTTCAATGCCGCCTGTCGCGCCATGATCAACCTTATCTTCTCCTTCCGGATATATCCCACATCCAGCCCGCCGGCTTTTTCCGGAGCCTGCCCGAATGCCTCCACGGCCTTATCGAGGCTTTTAACCGTCTCCGGCGCTTCCGCAGCAAGCCGGTCGCCATCGTCAATCCTGCTGAAAAATACCGCAAGCGCCGTTGCGTCATCCTGCTGCGGCTTTGAAAGATGCGCCGTAAACAGAGACCGGTTCTCATACAACCGAATTCTCGCCTTCTCCCACTCCCCGGACATCAATGCCGCAGTAACCAGAGCATACCTTCCTGACGCGAGTTCCTTCTGCTGCTGCGTCTTTAAAGCAGCCTGACGCGCCGATGCCGATTTTATCTTCTCCTGTTTAATAAATCCGACATCCAGTTCGCCTGCCTGCTCCTGAGCCCGGCCGTATGACTCAACAGCCTTATCCAGACTCTCAGTTGTCTGCGGCACAGCCTCAATCAGCCGGTCGCCTTCGTCAATCCTGTTGAAAAATACCACAAGCGCCGCTGCGGCATCCTGCTGCGGCTTTGAAAGATGCGCCGCAAATAGAGCCTTGTTTTCATACAGGAGGCTTTTTGCGTTCTCCCATTCACCGGTCTTCAGCCCGGACGTCACAAGAGCATACTTTTCTGCCGCCGATTTCCCCTGCTTCTCCTGATTTATTTCTGCCAGCGTAATATGATCCTGCAGTTCACCAGATGCTGCCGATACGATGACTCCGCTTCCGTGTTTATAAACCGCTTTTACCTTATATACATCCGATTTACCTTTTGTCCGGGGAATATCCGCAACCGGATCTTCAACTGTTTTGAAAATCCGGTCATTAATAAAAACCTGATATCCTGATGGTTTTTGAACGGTTCCCGGACTGTTCCAGCTTATCACATTGTTCTCGCCTGATCGCTTCAGGGAGAGTCCTGCCGGTTCGGCTATCAGAAAACCGATTTCGATCTTATATATCCTCTCATCGAGTGTGTAGATAATGGCCGCGTACCGGCCGGCATTTTCCGTCGAAATATTGTAATTCCTGGGATTTTCAAGAGGTATGCCTTCAATACCGACATGGTATGAAACATCCTGACCCGTTTCGGCTGCCGACACTTTCAGAGTTTCCCGGCTTAACTCCTTTATAATTCCGTAAGTCCGCTTGTACTTTACAAGCCCGGCTTTTTCCTGCTCCTGCATACCTTGCTCAAAAACCTGCTTTAATATAATGAGATTTCTGATCTGCCGTTTTTCATCACCCTGGCTTTCCGAAAGCTTTTTAAAAAGAATCCTGACCGGTAAATCCTTATAGGGATTCTTTTCGGATAGAAATTTTTCCCTGGTAATAAATTCCACTCCCGCAGCCGGAGAAAACTCCAGACCCATGATACAAAACGTCATTACAACAATTTTACAGGCAAAAGTGAGTATCGAAGGTTTCATTTTTCAACTGATGTCCTTTTATTGTTGAATAAATTATGCCGGCCAAGTAAAAAGCCATATGCGAACGGATTTGAGATTTTTGGGAAAGTGAGCATATTTAGACTTTTTACAAAACCGTCAATTATGTTGTGAGCCCTTTGCATAACACCCCGTTAATCATTTCCTTAGCCGCGTCCGGTTTCAAAAAAAGATGTTCTTCAATCTGCCGAGCAAAAAATTCCAGCGGGACATTGTTCTCATATATCTCAATATATCTGCTTTCTATTTCCGGAACATTATCTTTCTGGCGATTTTCCGTAACTACCTGCAGGGTGTTATAAAAGCAAAAATGCCGGTCGTTTTTAATCTCCTTGCCCATCCAATGATCAATAAAAAAGGCTGTCCGGAGATTTATTTTATATGCCTTTTCCAGCATCACCCAGAAATAGTGCCGCCTTTCGGCGTCCAGATTCGAAAGCGGTTCATCCAGGAACCAGACAGGCTTTTTTTCGTCCAGGATAATATCCATCAGGACTTTCTGCTGCTGGCCGCCCGAAAGCAAATCAGGATATTCCTTCAAAGAAAAAGATTCTTCCCTGTTTCTGTCCGAACCGTTCAGAATAATATAATTGTCACGGGTTGAAACAGGCAGAAAAAAAACTTTCTGCGGAAAAATGCAAAAATATCGCTCCCGCAACTCGGCAGCCCGAATGTGATTAAAGCCCGGTCTGTTATAAGCTTCGCCGTTATATGCGACAGACCCTGCGCCGGTTTTCCCTCCTTTCCCTACATCGCCGGCCGTTAAGGCAAGCAGATTGAGAAAGGTCGTTTTGCCGGAGCCATTGTCTCCGTGCAGAAAGTAAACTCCACCTTTAAATTCGAGCGCATTCCCTTTCTGCAGGTTGAACGTAATGGTGAACTTATCGTCCCATTTCACAACCAGAGGAAACTTCACTTCAAAAAGGCTTCGCATGGGATTATCTTCCTTTATGAAGGGCATACAGGTTCAGGGTGTCACCGGTAAACTGGCTGAAGCACCACCTGTTTATAGGATAAAAACCCGCTGCTGCAGCTAAAAAAGTAACAAACAACGGCAGTATCATGTCGGCAGGGGCTCCTTTGGTTCCCATAAACAAATAAAATCCCGCCGGAACACCACACTTTATAAGCAGCATCAGACTTACCGGCAGCATCCAGAATATCAGCAATATCTCTCTTACCCTGTTTTTATACATGAGCAAAAACGCTATCTCCGTTTTCAAATGAATGAACGCAAACAGGGAAATCATGAACGGAAAAGCGATTCCCATTGATAAATCCGTAAGGTAAAAATGAAGATGGTTTGACCATATATCATCATTTATATTCCTTACCCTGTCTCTGATAATATGAGACTTTTCATAAGAAAACAGGTAGTGCCCTTTAAAATGCATGCCGTTGATGTAATTCATGAAATCATCATTTATATGGATATTCTGATAGAGCAGCCAGTTCCACTGCGGCATCAACAAACCCGGAATATATAAAGGGACATACCTGGGATACATATCGATATCGGCATACAAAGCTTTACCGAGATAACTTTCCGGAACATTCAGATATCTCGAATCCGTTTCAATAGTGGAATCGGGGTAACTTTTTACAGAATCGAGCAAGTCTATTACGTCGGTGGTGTTATCCTGCTTAAGATGTTCCAGAATGTGCAGATAATTCATCGGGACGACGGATTCAACCCTGCTCAGATACAGATTCGGTTCGCTCTTTTCATTCCCCTGCGCCCTTTTCATATTGTCGGTGATTCTCTGTTTCAACGTATTTATAACATCCCTTCTTTTGTCGCCGACATCCGTAAGCATCATATCGGCGATATCCGCAAGGTCGCTTTTCAGCGCTGTTTGCCTGCTCTGAATAATCTCTTTGCTTAAGCTGACTCCATTGTAATCGATATACATTCCCTTAACCCGGGTTTGATCTCCAGCTCCGCTCCCCTCAACATAAAACTCCCTGGCAGCCTGAGTCATGTTAAAAATACCGTACAACAACAAAATGGCGTCGTTTCCACCGGCTCCGGGGTCAGGCCCTAATTCCGACGGCGCAAGAACATGAATATACAGGTTGTTTTGATATATGAATGCCTTTCCGACAATTTCAGCGCCCAGCTCACGCAATTGCTGCCTGCTCCCCGCAAGAAATTTTTCAAAGTCGTCAGGGGTTCGCTGGCGTATGAAAAAAAACTTGAAGGCTTTCTCATCCAGAACTTCTTTTTTCAGCGATTCTGTTTTAATAAACGTCATTACATAGCTGTATGTGTTGAAACCCATCAGAAACATAAAAGTGACGACTAAACAGACGAATCGCTTCCGGGTGGATTTCCGGAAAAGCATTTTCAGGCACACAACCTGTAATATACTAAAATCTCTGCTAAAGAGCATGACAAGATACTCCCGGCGTTCCGCAGAACATTAGTAAGTAAGAGATTCTTGCCTGCGTTTTTCTACCCCTCAAGGGGGTACTGAAAAGAGTCCCGTTTATCGGGGTTCGGGCACATCTCCAAAACCGGCACATCAGGTATCCCATCAGTTCACTTGATATCATCATAGGACCGAAGCGTTATCACCATGTTCTTCTTCATCCCGATTTCGTCGGCATACTTTTTTAATTCTTCAGAAAATTTCTTGCCGAAACGTGTAACTATAATGACCTGATCGGCAAAATTGGTTCCAAGGCGGGATTTTATATTGTCCAACACTGTCTGATAATATTTCAGGGTTCCGTTTTCAAGCGAAAGGCCCATCTTGTCGGTATCCAGTTTGGTAACTGTGTCAAGAGTCCTGAAGTAATAGCTGTTGTAATTGCCTGCTTCATAGTAGTAAAAATAGTGTGTATAATCCGGATTGCCGGTAAGACGCTTGACGCTCCCATAGTAATTTCTTAAATCTGCATCAAAGCTGTTGAAATCAAAAAATAAAACCCGTTTGGCGCCTTTCGGCAACATGATTTCATCCATTTTCTGGGATACAAGGTCGGCATTCTCTATGATAAGCGCCGGATAGTATCCGGTATTATCAAGCTTGACCTTTATCGCCCCTTCAGTGACGCGATAGGTGATATCATGCAGTCGCCGGTCATATTCAAATTCAATTTTAAATTTACCCTGGGCCTGATTTTTAACTGTCATCTGGAGATCATAATTGCGCAGGAAAGAGGGCGGATCGTTCACTATCTCCCAATAACCCAATTCACCCAGGGGAATGGACTCCTCCCTGGCGTTTTCCACAAGGGCAATATAATTGTAGCCGGCCGTAGTGCCGGTGACGCCGATACTGAAGATTCTGTTGTTTTCCTTGCCAAGATCAATCCGGCGGTCTTTAAACAGGCCTTCAGCCCGGACATCTGCTCCGTAAGACCAGCCTGCAATCAAAAAGATACAGAACCATTTAAAATGTTGTCTTTTAATTTTCATCATAATTTTTTATCCGTCTATGGATTAAATTGCGTAACAAGGCACCTGACGAGAGCTTTGCGTAACATCTGATTAAATGGTCGGCTATGGGTAATGGGCTTTGGCATTCCGCAAGAATGCGACTCAGACTCCGCCAACGGCAGCAAATTCGCTCCCATGAAATCCGGGCAACCCCAGTGGATATACGCCCACGAAGCCGTGACTTCGTCTCTGCCTGTGTCTCTTTGTTGACAATCAGGGGGCGTTGATATGTTTCTTTAAAAATTTCTTGCGAAAGGCCAAAGCCCATTACCCATGCCAGACCCGAATGGTAGATATTCAAAGCTCTCATGGCGCCTGTCATGATATTGGATAACAGCCATAAAACAAATGTTGTTCGTTTTTCAGCCTGACCGGTAAAGGCATCTGCCGGCAAATACGGCAGGGCACACCCTCACCGGACGGAGCATTCCGGCCGGTCAATTTCACTGCCCGGAGGTATAAAGCTCCCCTACCTTCAGATACATGAACTTGCGTTGAACTGCCTGATTAAATGAATTGAGATGGAATCCCCGTTCTGAAATATAATCGCCGAGCTTTTCCCTGCTTCCACCGAGGGACCTGTTCCACTGGACTTTCTGTCCGGCTTCTTTATTGGTCAGCGCCCTGTAAAACACCGCATCGGCATTGTTTAATGTCTTCATTTCAATAAGAGGTTTGATATGATCGTACAGCTTTCGGCATTTTTCAATTTCATCAACACTCACAAGGGAGTTTATAATGACCAGCTTCTTAAGATCCGACAATGTAACATCATCCTGGGTCTTGACCGCCCGCAGGTATGATTCCACCGGTTTGGCGGGAATTGCTATTCTTTCTTCCCATACTTCCGGATTGCCTACTTCGTCTATGTATTTTACAACATGGTTTAACACCTGGATTTTCCGGTCGGTCCATTTTCGTATTTTGCCCAAAAGATTTTCGTCCGAAAAATACAATATCACATCCTTTGACAATTTATCTCCGCTGGCGGAGTTGATGAACACATGGTCAATGTATGATTCAATCCCTTCGATCAGGCGCTGGTTATGTTTGAGAAAATCATCCTGCCGCCTTGCCTCTGACTGCAATGATGCGGTCTCGAATTTGAATCTTCTAAAGCTGACCGCCTGGCCGGCGGTATCGCTTGATTCAAAACGGGCGATGGTATCTTCCAGTTGCTGGTAAGCATTCCCGGGATTATCATCCAATTGTGAGTTCGGCTTTCTGACTCCGTGCCGGCCGGGATAGACAAAGTAAACTCTCAGGTTCAGTTGCTTCGACCGTTTAACCATGTCGGCGAACGCTTTATCCGTCAGGTCATTGGGGCCTGCATCGGTTATGACAAAAAGCAGTTTTTCCTGCAGCGGCAGGATCTCCCTGTCATTTTGAAGTGATTCGATTTCATACAGCACCTTGGCAAAAGCCCTTGCCAGGGGTTCGGCAAAATTACGGTCTCCGGTCTTGTGAACAAACTCGATATTTTCCGGCTTTTTTACCCTTATGAAATTGGGTTCGGCATTCATGTCTCGGTCGCTGGTGGCGGAATCCCAGTACGCATAGACCCGGTTCACACTTAGTCCTATCCCTTTTTGCCTTACTCCCTGGATACTTTTATTAAACGCCTTTACGTAATCCGCGAAAGGTCGCATGCTTTCGGAAACATCGATCAAAAAGAAGGCGTTCAGGTTTTCCTTGATTGAATTTCCAAGCAGTCTCATCAGGCGGGGGGTAAAAGCACCCGGTATAAAAACTCTGGCGAAATTGCCGCCTTCCACATTCTCAGGATGTGTAAGCTGGGGAAAACCAAATTGCGCATAAAATTTATGCAGGCTCTCCTGATCAAGCTTTTCGACAATGTCATTGAACAGGCGTTCTTTTAAATAAATATGTTGAACGTAAAAATTGTTGATTTCATTGGTTTCTTTTGCTGTTTTCCGGTTATTCTGCTGATCGAAGAACTTTACCTGTTTAAGCGGATGGTAATAAAGCCTGGATCGCCATAATGTGATGTATTTTTTCTCGACCCAGCCGATGATCCCAAAATCTTCCACGTTCTCTCTGTAGTCGAGTTCATTAAAATCTTTGCCCAGCAGGTAATAACCGTCCTGATAATCCAGAATCTTGTAGAAATCATAATCCACCAGATTTTCCGCCGGAGTCGCAGTATCTTTCCTGTCGCTTTGCCAGCTGTTCCAGATTGTCGGAAAATCCTGGGCCTCACCCGGAAGACTCAGGAATCCGTATACGGGTATATATGCCCGCTGCTTGTCCAGGAGTGCGTTGTACCACAGGAATGTTTTTTCAAAATCAGGGATATCAACGGTAAATTTCTTTTTGTCCCTTTTTCTCACAAGAGTCAGCTGCTGTGAATCCCAGTTAATTTCTTTGATGTAAAAAACTTCCTGAAATTCAATTTTATCCTTTGGAAAAAAGCTGCTCAAACCGCCCGCGGAAAACGAAGCTTTCGCGTGGGCAACAAAGAATATTCCCTCGTTCGGGTCGGTGCTGAAAACATAACCCTGACTGCTGCCGCTTCCGGCCGCTTTGCGTTCGGCGGCTTTCAAGTTCTGATCCAATTCATGATAAAGACGCTTCAGGGTATTCATTAATTTGTCGGGTTCAAATTGACCTTCACGGTCTTTATCAACGGTAGTGGGACATTTGATATTTACCCGGCGGTCTGCATTAAAATCAGGCTGAACGGCGCCTGCAGGAGTACAAAAGAATAACAGGATACAAGCTATAAGAAGGGTCATAATCTTGCGAACACAAATCATTACATCACCTCCGCTAATCTCAGATGAACTCTGTCCTAGGAATGTTAGCGCAATATAATATCCGTTTAAAGAGCGACTCCGATCCGTGTGTTAAAAATATTGCCTCTTTTGCTGGACAAGGATGATAATTAATTGATATGCTTGTGTCAATAAAATGTTTTCGCCAACATAAAATGTTTTCGCGGCATAACCGTAACTACCAAGCTTACCAAATTGCACCGGTGATTATCAGAAAGCACCGGAAAAGCATAAAAGCCTGAGAATCTTATTTCATACAACTTTTCCGATTATAGTGACAGGCGCACCGTCTCCTCCGGCAATTCTTAAAGGCAGGACTATAACCCTGATCAATTCTTCAGGACTCCGCAGCTCTTTGAGACTCATGTCTTCGATAATTTGGATATTCCTGCCGAGAAATTCGCAATGAGCCTGCTTTCCCGTATCTCTGTGATGAAGACTTGATATCGATATAAAATCAATCCCTATTGCTCTGAGGGAGGAAAACCTGCCTGCTAAATATTCCGCGAGGTCAGGTGCAAGCCCCGGGCCATTCCGCCAGTAATGTTCCTTGCCCCTGAAATTTTCAAACCCTGTTTTTACAAGTACAATATCGGCGTCTTCCGGATAATTTTTTCCTTCAAAATCCTTTTTGCCTATCAGTTCGGGACCGTTCCTTGGAATATCCACAACAAGCGGCTTCGTAAAAACCCATTCCCCTGCTTCGTAGGAATCAACACTTTTCCCCTGCTTTATAAAATGAAGCGGACTGTCGATATGTGTTCCGCTGTGTGCCGGAAAAGTGAGAGTGGAAGTATTGGATGAATCACCTTTGTCCATGCTTTTTTCTGACTCAATTATTATACAGCCGCATCCGCCGTATAACGGGGTTGTTTTGCTGAACGTATGAGAGAGAAATATATACCTGGTCATTTTCAATACCTCATCCGGCCGATTTGCTGAATATGGGATATATAATGATTTGATTATATTATAACAAACATCCTGCAATCAAGGCATTTATGCCAAACACCGCATTTATATTTGCCATACCATTTGCCAAACAAAACGATAACTTGTGTTATCTGATGTATATCACATAATTCTTGACAGCCATATTGCCGGATATTAATAACAGACGGCTTTTAATCATCCGGATCATCATTTGTTCACGTTGACGGGGTTGTTTGGTTTCCGGATGGACACTATTTAGCTTGTGAAGAAGAATGTTCCCTGATAGAGTGCGCGAAATATTACGAATAGAGGTAGCACATGCGCAGAATTTACGAATTACTCAGCGGCAAAGTATTGGAGAACCTTTATGGACAAGGCCAGATAACAGTCTTTATCCGTCCCGAAGAGGCCGAACGAAGATACTTGATAGATGAGATGAAGATAGACGAGCACACTCTCTATTCCGCCCTCGACCCTGATGAACTGGCACGTCTGGAGGTAGAGTCGAATCATGCGGCGATAATATTAAAGTGCCCCAGGGCAACTACACAGGATATAGTTAATCAGTTTGAAATCTGTTCCATCGGCATGTTTCTCTTCAAGGACCAGCTCATAATAGTCGCAGATCATGATATTCCCGTCTTCGATGGCGGCAAGCATTTTTTGAAATGCCAGTCGTTGAACGATGTTGCAATCAGAAGCATATATAAAACCATATCCCTTTTCTTAACTCAACTTCGTTCGATCAACCGGCAGGCATCCGAAATTGAGTCGAAGCTCCACGGAGCAATTGAGAACGAACAGCTTATGCATCTCTTTGAACTTGAAAAGGTTCTTGTTTACTATGTCAATGCGATTCATTCAAACTCGATAATGCTGGACAAGGTGCGCAACAATACCGTAAAGCTTGGGTTTACCGTTGAACAATGTGAGCTTTTGGAAGACGTATCGGTTGAAAATTCCCAGTGTGCAAAGCAGGCCGAAATATATTCAAGCATTCTCGCCGGACTCATGGATGCCCGTGTTTCCATTATAAGCAACAACCTGAACATAATCATGAAGACGCTGACGCTTATCACTCTGGGCATAATGGTTCCGACTTTTGTTGTAAGCGCATTCTCCATGAATGTTCATCTTCCATTCGGTCTGAATGAAAGCCCTTTATCATTCTGGATTATCACATCCCTTGCATTTGCCTCGGTTTTTGTTCTCGTTATACTCCAGAAGAAAAAGAAATGGTGATTAAAGACAGGTTGCGCCGATGTTTTTACTTCTCCACAATATTTGAAACAGCGCTATTGATATCGGGATACTTGAAACTAAAGCCGAATTTTAAAAGTCTTTCGGGCATTACTCTCTGGCTTGCCAAAATGGATGATCCGAACTCCCCGAGGAGAATTCTTATCAAAAAGGCAGGAGCCGGCATAAAAGAAGGCCTGTGAAGAACAGCGGCTATTGCTTTTACAAGATCTGCATTTCTTATTGATCCCGGAGCGGTAAAGTTTAACGGGCCGCTTACGACTTTATTATCAAAAACAAACAACATGGCTGAGATAAGGTCTTCAATGTGAATCCAGGGAAACCATTGCCTGCCGTTTCCGACAGGCCCGCCGGCAAAAAATCGGATTGCGGGTATCATTTTCCCCAACGCTCCGCCGCCTTTTCCAAGAACAACACCGAATCTAGTGGCTACGACCCTTACTCCTTTCTCTTTGGCCTTAAACGCCTCTTCTTCCCAATCCCTGCAAACAACGGCAAGAAAATCACTCCCGGACGGCTCGCTCTCCGTAAGAATATCATCTCCCCTGTTTCCGTAGTAGCCTGCGGCCGATGTGCTGCAAAGAGTAATCTCCCTGCCTGAAGGAAGAGCTTCCACGAGATTGCGGGTGGTGAGAATCCTGCTTTCGTAAATGGATTTTTTGTATTTTTCGTCCCAGCGTCTGAATATGCTTCTTCCGGCAAGATTGATGACCGCATCAATATCTTTAAGTTCCTGCTGCCAAGGGCCCTTTTTTGTCGTATCGGCTGAAATGTACTTTAAATTCGAATGTCTTAACCCGCCGTTAACCGGACGCATGCCCGCAGAAACAACAAAATGCCCTTTTTGCAGCAATTGGCCCGAAAGATGTGATCCTATAAAACCGGTACCGCCTGTTATGAAAATCTTCATTATTCACATCCTCTCCCGCCGGGTACTATGGACAGTTACATACAGTATTCGTAAAAAGTTAAAATTCTGACGGCAAAGTAAAAAGCTCATTATGCAAGGCGCGCGAATCTTGAGGAATGAAGCGTACATTTTGGTACGCTGCAATGACGAAAGATGAAGCGCAACACAGCAGAATGACTTTTTA
>JAUYEO010000285.1 GCA_030689795.1 Desulfobacterales bacterium
AGACAGTTTTTCCTTGTTTACTCCAATTCCTTTGGTAAAAAACATATATCTCGGCACATACATGTTTTGTCCCCCCTTTGGATTTAATTAAACTATATCATAAGAATCGGCTCTTTTATATGTCCTGAAATACATAATCAAGAAAAAAAGCGCTTTTTGGACAATAAAATTGAAGTTTCTAAATATACTCAAAGATTCCGGTTTTCAATAAAAATAATCACAAATAGAATTTGCCGGAAATATTGTTAGTACCTTAGAAATAATTTTCTGCGCGTTTCTGGCAGAAAATTATTTCGTGAAGGTACTTATCCCGTTTATCGGGGTTAGGAGCCGTTACGAAAGAACCGTCACATTTCTGGCCATTTCGTTAGGAGCCGTTACAAAATAACAATTACATTTCTGACCATTTTGTTACGGCTCCTTATGCCGATCACGTTATTTCAATGTTCCGGTTATTTTTGAACGACGGCTTATGACAATTCGTAACAGGCTTCTTTAATCAGCTTTCCTATTTTGATTTTCTGCGGACACTTCTGCTCCGCGATGGAAAAATCCAGATTCAGGATACTCTCTCTTTCCTTAACAGGTATTTTATTAAAAAGCTCTCTTGCCCATCCGGGTTCATTGTAATTCCGGGAGTACATGAGACAGCGCATGAAGTTGCCGACAGGGGCGGCTCCGGCAATGGCCGATTCGCATATGCGTGTGCACCCCATGCAGTAAGCGCCCGCTGTTTCGCCGGCATAGCGGTTGAAAAGATCGATATCAACTGATGAAAGCCTGGTCTTGTCCATGGCGGCGGAGGTATTCGACATGAGGATATTGATGCTCGGCATCTGCGAACAAACAGATGCAATGTAAGGATTTTCCCAGACGGCCTTAAGCCTTGCCTGTTTGTCCGTATATCCGTTTTTTATAAATCTTCCCGCCATCTGAAGCTCAGTTTCGGAGCTTGTTTTAACCTGGCCGCCGCCCTGCGTCTTCATGGCGGTCAATCCTATTCCGGCTTTTTCACAGGCTTCGACCGCTCTTTTCATCTTGTCCGAATGCATGAGCCTGAAATTATATGTCATCATTATGCCGTCTATCCATCCGAGGCGCGCTGCTCCCGTCATGCACTCTTCCATGTTGCTGTGAGTGCTGAAACCGAAAAAACGGATCTTTTTAGCCGCTTTCGCCTTTTCAGCCCAGGTCTTTGTTTTATTGTCGAGTTCATCGATGCTGCTTATGCCGTGAACAAAATAGAGGTCAACATAGGAAGTTTTCATTCTTTCAAGAGAGCGGTAAAGGAGGTTGGTCATTCCGTCGGGGTCTCTTGCGTCCGATTTTGTCACGAGAAAAATCCTTTTTCTCTCCTCAGGATATTTTTCAAAGTACATCCCTATCCCCTTTTCGCTGTTTCCGCCTTCGTAGCAATCGGCGGTATCCCAGTAAGATACGCCCCATTTTACGGCCTGTTTCATAAGAAGCTGGTTTGACGGTATATCGAACATGCCGCCGAGTCCAAGTATCGGGACGTTTTCTCCGGTTTTCCCGAAAGGCCGCTTTGGTACAAGCCCGTCACCCTTGTCCTGAGCGAATTGTTCTGATATTGTTGCGAACGAATCAACCGGTGAGAGCACGGTCCCTATTCCTGCAACTCCTGCCGTTTTCAAAAAATCCCTTCGTGATAAGCCTGTTTTTTCTTTGCTCATCTGTCCACTCCTTTCGATTGAACCCCTGACCCCTCGACCCCTTGAGTCCTTCAATTGTTCATCTTTTTGTTCTTTCACTCGAACCCTTGACCCCTCGAATCCTTGAACCCTTTATTATATTATCATCGCCGCCGTTTTGTTTCTTGATTCATTATCGGATGTAATCCGAATCGCCCGTTTTGATCGTACGGGACATTCATGCTCACAGATTCCGCATCCGGTGCATCTTCCCGGATCGACGAAAGGTTTTTGCAGGCGAATATAAATTTCGACAATGCTTCCGGGTGGCGGAGGCGGCTTCAGCGGAAGCGCAGGCGACATGGTGATTATTTTTTCCGAATTTTTTATGATAAGGCGAAGCTTATCGTCTTTATCTATCGCCTTGCAAAAATAATCGCCTGTAGATATAAGCCCCGGTTTAAATCCAGCCTCTTCAAATTCAATATCGTGCGATCCGGAATTTTTTATAACCAGAGGCCTGGCGGCAAGGCTGAAGCTCTCCTTTGTTGAAATGGCCTTGGGACTTACAGGGCAGTTTTCCTGGCATACTATGCAGGGTTTATCCATGGCCCAGGGAAGGCATCGTCCCAGGTCAACAAAGGCGGTTCCGATTTTTACCGGGCCGGCTGGAGCAAACTTGTTTTTACCTGTCTTTTCGTCAAGGCTCAGCGGACGTATCGCGGAAGTCGGACATATGTGCCCGCAGGCTATGCAGTTTAACTGACAGCCGCTTGTGCCGATGCGAAAATCAAGCACAGGGCTTAAGAATCCCTCGATGCCCGCTTCGCTTATTGCAGGCTGAATTGTGTTCGTCGGACAGATTTTCATGCACTGCCCGCATTTTATGCAGCGGGAAAGAAAACCCGGCTCGTCAAGAGCTCCAGGAGGTCTTATAAGTTGAGGGCTTTGGGTTTTAACTGCGCTTCCGTTTAAACGGAGCATGGGAACGGCTATAATGCCTGACAGGAAGGAAGCAACCAGTCTCCTTTTTGTCAGATCCGGAGATATTATTTCACCCGAGGCGGATACCTGCGTCCTGTATCCTATGAGATCATGCGGACATGGATGCAGGCAGTTCATGCACAGGACGCACTCGTTTGTCCGTATCTTTGCGGAAGGACTGCATGCGCCTTCGCAGTCTTTTTCGCACATCAGACAATCCTGGCATTTGTTTTCAGATTTTCCAACCCGCCAGATTGCAAAACGACCAAGCAATCCGAACAAGGCTCCAAGAGGGCATATAAACCTGCAATAAAATCGTGGGATGTATAAATTCATCAAAACGGCTGTTAAGAATATGGTTCCTGTCAGCCAGGCGCCCGCGTAAAATCGCGGACCGGGTGAAAGAGAAAAAAAAGTTCCGTCTGAAAGCGGTATAAGAAAAAGGTTTACCGACCTGTAAAAAAGCGGAATCGGATCAAGCAGGCCGGTCTGAAGAGATGAAGATAAAATGCGGCTCGTTTGAGGCAGCAGGGATAACAGGGCAATAAAGACTGATACAAGAAGAAATGAGATAAGGATGTTTTTTGGCTTTGAAATTATTTCGGAAAGAGCAAGCAGGATAAGAAAAACGGCAAATAATGCAACGGAAATTAGGAACAAAGACGGCCTGGTTTTTAAAAAGCCGGAGATAAATATAATGAGATCCGGCATGGCGGCGGTCAGAAGAAAAATCAGGAATATGTATTTGAGGTTCTGAGCGCTTTTATATCTGTTGTTTTCAGCTTTGCGGGCCGCGGTTTTTCCTCTGTTTGCAACATATCCTGTAAACTGGTGCAGTGTTCCGAAAGGGCATAACCAGCCGCAGAAAAACCTTCCCAGAAGGATGGTAAGAACAATTGTGACAAGCCCCCATATGAGGCCGGAATTTATGGAATGGGTTGCAAGCAGGGCGCCTAATCCGGCAAGAGGGTCGAGCTGGATTATCCAGTTTACCGGCCAGCCGCGAAGCTGCCACCATTCAATGCCCGGAGCCGTAACTGCGCAGAACCAGACTGTGATGATAAAGAAAAAAGACTGGCTGATTCGTCTCGCTGTAGTTATTTTCATGTAGAGTATCCGCCGGATGCAGCAGTGTTATCCGGAAACTGTTTACACCGGAATATCCTTCAACATCAATACCTTTTTTCCTTTGAACGACTGCAAAATAAATCCGGTTGACTCCTTGAAATTTTCTCATTTATTGATTATGATAATTTTCTCATGAACAATTCGAAATCAATTAAAATTCGAGAGCATAATCAGTATGAGTAAAATATCTGTGATTGCTATCTGGCTTCTTGTTTTGCTGGTGCCTGTTCCCTTTCTTTCCAATATATTGATAATGGAAGAGGGGCTTTTCGCGTACCTGGCTGTAAACACTGAAAAGAGTATACCGACAAACGATCGGGATTTTTTGTTAATCGGCAGGGAAAAAGGGGTGGACCAATGGGAAGCTCCCTGTCATCCTGTTTTACCTTACCTGTTGATTGCAAAAGTGTTTCGTGTTTTCAGCGATACCACTAATTTTGATTTATGGACGATGGAAGAAAAAACACGTCAAGCACGCTTACCCTTTTATATAACCTATGTTATCTCAATGCTTCCGACGATACTTATGGGAGCCTGGCTATTCAAGCGAAAAAGGTGGGGAGAAGTTAGTCTCCCGGTTATTTTTATCGGTTTTTTGGGAACTTGTCCGCT
>JAUYEO010000186.1 GCA_030689795.1 Desulfobacterales bacterium
TCAATCATACATCCCGACGCTTTTAATTTCGCCTTTGCTTTCCCAAAAATTTCAGCCGAACCGCTGCTATCCGAATAAATAGTTAAATTTCTCTTAAAAGCTGAGATGTTTCGCAAATTTTCTTTGATATGCTTTGAATTATGGGCCCCAAAATACAACTCGGCCAATGTCGCATTAGATATTCCAATTGAAAATATACCAATCTCTTTAACTTTATTTATCAGGAGGTTGTTCCCATTAATGAGGTATATACAGATATTTGTGTCGAGCAAATAGTTCAAAATATATTTTTGGCCCTATCCGTTGATTCCCTGTGAGCAATAATATCATTAACCTGATCCTCGACCGGCCGATAGTCTTTCCATTTTCCGCATACAGATAAAAAATCATCCGTTGCTTTTAATTCATCAAGCCTGTCTTCAACTATCTCCTTTTTCAAAAAAAGTACTATTTTTGACAGCTTTTGTTGAAGATGCTCCGGTAATATACTCATTTCTTTGAGTATCTCCTCCTCGTATTTTGTTCTTGGGTGCATGTTAATCACCTCCGTTCATATTTGTCGGAACAGCCAGCTACTTTTTACAACTATCTTAATATACCAAATATTCATTAATAACAACTCGATTTTCCAGAGCGAGCCACAAGACCGGTTTGCCGCCGATTTCGACCATGAGCGCTTTCGTGCGCTTTCGCGCTTTCGGGACGTCCATAAATAAGTAAATAACCCTATAGCAAGTCATAATTATGAACTGTGTAATGGGCGCGAATGGGGGACATCCAACATTTAAACTTTCTTAGGACTTTCAGTACTCAGGCGAGGTGAATTCAACTTCAAAGTGCACCACTTTAACGAATGGGGGACGCGCAGAAACAGACAATTGTTTTGAGTTTTGAGTTCTGCGTTGGTCAGATCTCATATTGCATGTGGATCAATAACATCCAAATCGATGATGCCTTTGAAATCTTCAACATTACGTGTTACCAGTGAACAGTTTTTCTCCAGGGCTGTCGCAGCAATAATTGCGTCCGGCACTTTGATCCGTATGCCTTTTCTAATAAATATCGCTTTATCAATAATATTGGAGTCAACGGCGATTTCTGTAAATGCATTTAATAGTTCGTTAATTTTGAGCTCTTCTTCATACTTAAGGCCCGGATAACCTAACAGCTCAAGTCTTGTAATAGCCGAGTATCCCGCCCAGCTTGCTTGAACAGAAAATTTTAAAAAAGCTGAAGCAGCAAGTTTGCCTGATAAAGCATCTATCCACACATTAGTGTCTATTAAATATCTCATAGACGTTTATCCCATTCTGCCCTGATCTGTTGTTGCCACTGAACCGAGTCCACATCGCTTTTCAGCCATCCAAGTAAACCGCTTATTCTTTCGGTATCCGGTTGAATATCTTTTCCATCAAGGACAATTAAGAGAAGCTTACCTTCTCTGGGCAATTTCTTCGGGTCCAAGGGATAAATTATTCCTTCTTTAACAACCGCTTCTATTGTATTGTAAGTTGTCATAGGAACTCCTTTTTACATAATTTTATGATAAATTACCGGCCTTGATAGAAATAATATCTTTCATCTAATATTATGATGCCATCTCTCAAAAAAGGCAAGGAGTTTGAAAGCGGTGGTCGGGGCGAATGGGGGAACATCATAGGAAATTGTTTTGCGTGTTGAGTTTTGAGTTAGGTGCGAATGGGTCGCGGTAGGGATACCAGTTACCCGGCACCCCCCGCACAGATCTATGACGCTTCCTTTGTAGCCCAGGCACAGAATAAACCGACGGAAACCGAAATGGGCATAGTGCTTCATGATATGCCACAAAATAGGTTTGCCGCCGATCTCGACCATGGGTTTGGGTTTGAATTCTGTCTCCTCACGAAGCCTTGTTCCGAAACCGCCGCAAAGGATTACTACGGGAATGTTTTTATCCATTAAATAACTCCAAACATAAGTTTATTTCGTCCATATCGCATTTTTTTTCGATGCAAGTTGGACATAGGCATTAATCTGGTCAAGGCCGAATGGGGGACGTTCGTGCTGAGCGTGCACAGCGAAGCCGGTGTGGCCGGTGTAGAGCGCGGCTATAGTCTTTCCAACTCTCTATAGACAGCAGAATCATTGCGTTTGCCGACAAGCGCAATTTTGAGAACATCTTCTTCAACGCGGTAGATAATTCGATATTCTCCGATGTCTGTCCCTCGGTAAGGGTACCCCTTCAATTCCTTTGAATCGTGAGGTTTAGGGTTTGCCATTAATGAAAAAATCTTTTTTGACACCTGCTTAAACTGCTTGGGTGGCAGTTTGTCGAGAAAGGCTATAGCTTTTTGGGTTAAATCAAGCTTAAGCATGTTTTCTGCTCATAAAAGCCATTGATTCTTCCGGACCAACATATCCATCCGCCTCTGCTCTTGATGCCTTTTCAGCCCAATAAGCATCCTCAATTTGGGTTAGGCGCTCATATTCCTCAAAGGCTATCAGTACAATGGCCTTACGACCCGTTTTCTCAACAATAACAGGTTCGTTCCTGGCAATATCAGAGAATTTTCCAAACTTGTTTTTTACTTCTGTGGCTGTCGCTTCCACGCTTACCTCCTTTCCTTTTTCCTTTTGTCTTTTTGGCCATTTTAATCTTTTTGGTTAAAATAGTCAATACCTTTGTACAAATAGGGAACGAATGGGGGACGTTCATCAATATATCAATCCATTAATAAGGAAAAGGGGCAAAGGTTCAAAGGCACACAGGCACAAAGTGAAAAGCTGAATATCGAAAGATCGTACCTCGTACATCGAAAGAATGTAAGTCGTAAGGCGTGAGAGCGTAAGGCGTGAAAAGCCGGACTTCGATAGAACGTGAGGCGTAAGGCGTGAGAATGACTTGGGGTCGTTCGTGCACGGCGTGCACAAGAAATGGCTCTCTTCCGCCGAACCAAGCTCTTTATTTTTCTAACCAATTCTCTAATTGTATTGCATCAATTCTTTCAAAATGATCAATATTGTTTGTTACCAGAATACAATTATTGGCTATAGCGATGCTGGCAAT
>JAUYEO010000188.1 GCA_030689795.1 Desulfobacterales bacterium
TTCCACACCATGCCGACCCTGCTACCCCGGAAGATTCACACTGACCGCTTCCGTTCTCCCAGTCTGTGTGCGACGGCCTTCCCCATACGTCCACTGGGTCGGCATCTTCATTAGTTTTTACGAGGCTACTTATAGGTTCACTTTCGTTACGGCCTGCTGTTTTGCCAATTGGGAACTCACGACCCCCTGTTGCCAGAACGCCGCTCCCTTGAGCTACCGGTCATACGGACAATTAACCGGACGGGACTTTAACCCGTTAGATGAACAACTGTTACTGCGAACGGACGTCTTAAACTTTTAAACCAAATTAATACATAGTGATATTGTATTTTTTATATCCCCCGAATAATCATTAGCTCCGTGATAAATATGTTTATAAGCTACGGTCGGACATGGCTTTTCTCTCCTGCTTTCTCATAGAACAAAACGCCAATCCGCCGGATATGGTCAATCACGTCCGGGTCGCTGATGTTATGAAACAGGGACAAATCGAATGTGTAGGGCAGGAGCAGACCCTCTATCTCTTCCATGATACGGTAGAGGACATGCAGGGTCAGATCTTCGCCGCCGCGCAGAGTCATGTCAATATCCGAACCGTTTTTATAGTTGCCTTTGGCGCGCGAGCCGTACAGTATTGCCTGTTCAACCTGGGGATAGCGGGCAAGCACGGCACTGATTTTCTGGATGGTGCTGTCCTTGAGACCGAAACGCAGACTCATTGCTGTTCCTCTTTTATTTTTTCCATGCGAGTCTGAAAGGCTGAAAACTCATCGAAGTAAGAATGAATCGTTGCAGTTACAATTTCGCGCGCAACCTCTTCATTGTAAGTATGCGAGGTCAGGTTGCGGCTTTTGATCATATCCATCCACACATCGCCATTTTCGAGCAAACCGGTCTTAAAGGCTTCCCGCGTGGCATCCCGTGAGCCATACAGATTTCCAACACCTCGTTCTTCCAGAAAATCTTTCAGGGTATTCCACGCCATTTCATGGGTGTACTCAAAAGCCTGGATCAATCCCTGTTCTTCAAGATTGGAGAGTTGGCGTTGTTTCGCCAGCTCCACAGCTTCTCTTAGTTGGGCAAAGGCTTTGTTGAAGTTGTTAAAGCGTTGAATCCACCGGATGTCTGATTGGCTCATAGCGAATCTCCGTAAAACTTCCTGTTCAACACCTTTTCTTCTTTGCCGCCATAGTCCACAAAGCACGGGGCGGTTTTGAGCAGGGTTATTATTTTGGCGTTGAAGGACATTTAATTGTTTCTATAGTTCGTAAACGCTCTGGCTTGGTTAAGCGGCATAAATATTTTAAATAATACATAATATCTTGACAATTATTTTGCAACCATTTAATGCCAATTCACGATAAAATCGGTTTTAAGGGTCCGGCAATTCGCTGGAACGGGATAACAGAACATGACAGATCCGACAATTAAATCTGCATACCGGCAAAAGCGTGAAAAAGCAGTGCAAAGCAATTGCAACTGCTGTAAATTAGCCGCTCCTTTCTGCTGGAGATGCAGATGCGGGTTTGCTATATGCCAGGACTGCATGGAAGAAAATTTCTGGGGAATGTCCTGCAACGGAATTACATGGCAGTGCCCGGACTGTGGCGGGCAGAACGGTTTTGGAAACCAGTGATCTGATCGAAATCAGGCGGGAAGCATTTCTTCGAGTTCTTTTAAGTTTGTGATGTGATAATCGGCGGAAAGATCTTTGTTGTTGTATGCAACAAGCGGAATGCCGGCAGCCTTTGCAGCCATTTCATCAAGTACCGAATCCCCCACATATATCGCCTGGGAAGGTTTAATGCCGAAATGTTCCACGATCTTTATCAGGGATTCGGGATGAGGCTTTGGATTTTTCACATCAAGAGCGCAGACAACAAGATCAAAGCATCCCTCAAGTCCATGTTCCACAAGAATTCCCTGCATTGTGTCGCTTCTGTTTGTAGCGATAGCGGTTTTATATTTCGGCCTGATTTTTCCAAGAAGGCTCTTTAAACCGGGCTCGATTTTCATATCCTTGATAAACGGCCAGTATGACATTTTCATCCGGAATTCGCCTGCTGCTTCCAAAGCCTCCGGATCTGAAAAGAGATTGGCAAGCACTTCATTTGCAGTATGCATATGGGCGTGGGCAAATTGCTCCGGGGTCATCAGCGGTTTCCCGAAATACTCAAGAATGCTGTTGTAATAATCCATGTTGGCCTGTACCGAGTCAAACATGACTCCGTCACAGTCAAAAGCAACTACCCTGATATCCTTCATAGGCTTCTCAGGTCCCGGTCTCACAATATGTTTCCTAATACGGGAATTCTAATAAAAGGATGAATCCTGTTGTCTGTTTTAATAACAACCGAATCAAAAAATTTGCCTTTGACTTTTGCAGTGTTTTTGACCGTCAGAACATATTTGGTAAACTTCTGATCACTCTTATTTTCAAGTTTTACGCTGATATTGTTGCCGTTTACCGCTGAAATATCAAGTACTTTGAAAGGATATTTTTCTTCCGGAATTATCGTTACGGTTATAGAAAATTCCTTTTTTGCAGGACCATTTAAAAAGATTCTATCCGGTTTTATATTGGCAAATTTTTCAACGACCCCGAATACAGTAAGATAAAGCTTCTGGTGGTCAGCGTCGTTTGTGTGAACAACAATATTTTTCTTGATCAGCTGTCCGCCATATCCTGCCGTATCAACCCTGATTGTGATTTTTCCCTCGCCGCCGGGAGGGAGCTGTTTCGGAAAAGAAACAGCCGCGCATCCTCACCCGGTTTCCACTTTTTGTATATCAAGAACCGCGCTCCCCTTGTTCATGATGACAAAATCATGAATTATCTGGGCGCCGTCCAGAACAGGCTCAAATTCATGGCTGTTGTCAGGTACAGCGGCATTCGGCCGGTCCTGCTCGGTTCCATAGGAGAATACCGGTAAAGTCATTATATAAACCAGAAAAAAACAGGCAATAACCAGTTTATGTTTCATATAAACCTCTAATAATATTTATTGTAATGCAATTAAGTTCGATTTTTCACGAAGGTAAGAATAGAATTATAAATAAAAATGTCAAGAGATTCATTAACATTATTTTATATAATTCCTGTCCCGCCAAGGGAAATACGCCTGACGCTCCCCCTTGCAGTATCAACCATGCAAAAGCCGGGGTTGCCGTCTTTTCCCATAATTTCACCGGGATTTAATAAAATGGTGTTCCCAACCCTTTTTTCAAGGAAGACGTGCGAATGACCAAAGCATACCATTTTATATTTTGCCGTTGAGGCGAGACCCTCCCCTACCATTCCCTGGTGAGTGAAGGCTATGGGAAAGTCGTCGGCATCAACTTCTCCGATAAGTCCGTGAAGAGCCATGTTTTTTAAAGAAGTCAGGGATAATTTTGTGAGAAGGTACTGGTCCCCGTCGTTGTTGCCGAAGACTCCGTGAACCGGGATTCCGGCTTCTTCCAGTTCCTGAAGCATAAAAGGAGCTGTAAAATCCCCGCAATGGATGATCATACCTGCTCCCTCTTTTCGAATGATTGAAATTGCCTTACGCAGGTTCCAGATATTATCGTGGCTGTCGCTCATAACAGCAATCAACATACTTGCCTCCATCAGTTACTTCCAAAGAAGCCGGGATTGTTAGGAGCCGTTACGAAATAATTATTACATTTCTAACCATTTTGTTAGGAACCGTTACAAAAAACCATTACATTTCGGACCCTTTTGTTACGGCTCCTTATGCCATTCATGATATTCCAATGTTATGGTTATTTTTGAACGACGGCTTACATCATGAAATATGGATCAACATCTGCAGATATACTCACATCTCTGCCGCATATTTTTTGTGCATTTTCAAACAGAATCTTACGGGCAAACCCGTGAAGCGGCTTTGAATCATCCCCTTTTAAGAGAATCTGCCACCTGAACCGGCCTGCTATCCTCGTAACCGAAGCTTCAATCGGGCCAAGAACATCCACCGATTTTTGAAAGGATTTATTCCCTGCTCTCAAAGCGTTACAGCATTCTCCAATGGCTTTTGCACACTCACTGGTCGTTTTCTTATCCCTTCCTGAAAGTCTTATCATTATCATTCTTGAAAAGGGAGGATAATTCAACTCTTTCCGGAAACGGATCTCCTTTTCATAAAAAGACTTAAAATCCTGATCTCTTGCAGAAAGAATAGTGAAATGTTCCGGATTATAAGTCTGAAGGATAACCCTTCCTTTTGCAGTTCCCCGCCCGGCCCTTCCTGCAACCTGAGCCAGAATCTGAAATGTGCGTTCTCCTGCCCGAAAATCGGGGAAAGCAAGCGACAGGTCTGCGCATATTATGCCTACAAGTGTAATATCCGGATAGTCATGCCCTTTTGCGACCATCTGGGTTCCGACAAGAACATCGATACTCTTTTCACTCAGGCCCTTCAGGATTTTAACTGTCGAGCCTTTTCGTACCGTCGTGTCCGAATCCATTCTTTCAACCCTTGCCTGTGGGAAAAGGCTCTTTACGGCAGCTTCAACTTTTTCGGTTCCAAGCCCTAAAAGTTTTATCTCGGAAGAGCCGCATTTGCTGCAATCAGAACCCGATGCTTTTGTGAAACCGCAGTAATGGCATTTGTAAGCATTCGCCGATTTGTGAAGAGTCAGAGAAATATCGCAGTTTTTGCACCTCACCGCCTCCCCGCATGTTCCGCAGACAGGAAAGCCTGAAAAGCCCCTGCGGTTTAAAAACAGGAGAACCTGCTCTTTGCGGGACAGTGTTTCTTTCATGCGGTAAATAAGCTCCTCCGAAAAATATCGTCTTATTCCCCGGCTGTCGCGGCTCTTCTTCAAATCAACAACGGTTATTTCGGGCAGCATCCTGTCTTCAACCCGCTTTGTCAAAGTAACTTCTGAAAATTTTTTTAATGAAACATTATGGTAAGACTGAACGGAAGGAGTTGCAGAGCCGAGAAGCACAATGCAGTTTTCAAGCTTTGCTCTGACCACAGCAAGATCTCTCGCATTATATTTAAGGCCCCCTTCCTGCTTATATGAAGAATCATGCTCTTCATCGACAATTATAATGCCCGTATTGCAGAGCGGCGCAAATATGGCGGACCTTGCGCCTATCACAACCGGGGTTTTTTTATCGGCAATTCTGATCCATTGATCAAACTTTTCTCCGGCCGAAAGGCCGCTGTGCAGAATCGCCACGCATTCGCCGAAACGCGCCCTGAACCGTCTTTCCATCTGGGATATAAGGGCTATTTCAGGCACAAGAACCATGACGCCAAACCCCTGCTTTACGGCAAAAGAAGCAAGCTGCATGTAGACTTCCGTTTTGCCGCTTCCGGTGACGCCTGTTAAAAGAAAAGGAGCGAAACCTTTTCCTAAAAAGCTCCCTGTTTCAGAAATTACTTTTTCCTGCTCCATTGTTGAAACAGGCGCAATATCCGGGCTTATGGTTTCTCCAAAGGGGTCCCGGTAAACCGGTTTGCGGGAAGAAGTTATGTATCCCTCATCCTCAAGAGCTCTAACCGCTCTTGAAGCGCCGGGCACAAACTCTTTCAGACGCTTTAAAGAAAGTTCTCCGTACGATTTAAGACAATCTATAACTTTTTCCCGCGACTTCGAAATTTTGCCGGAAGGAAAACAGGATCCGGACAAGGAGATATAAGATTCCGTAATCGCCTTTGTCTTTCCCGGCTTTATCTCTTTTCTCTTCTCTATCAATTTCCGTTTTTCCATTGAATAAAGAAGTGCCCCGGAAATATTACCATTCATTTCCCTGCCCAATTCTTTAACGCTCATCGGGCATTTTTCAAGCAGGCTTAAAACTCTTTCTTCAAAAGGTGCAGACAGCTTTCTACCCGTTGTCTCTTTTCCGTTATCCGTAATCGCATAAGTTACAATTTCACAAAGATTCAGGCCGCCGGGGAGGGCTGTTTTTATGACTTCACCGACGGGATGGATGTAATAATCCGAAATCCATTCAAAGAAGGGAACCATTGATGGCTGAAAAAGAGGTCTTTCGTCAAGAACATCTATAATTGCCTTTATTTCTTTATCATCTTTAACTTCATTTTCAACTTCATTTTCCCGTTTGTTCTCATTAAGAACATATCCGGTTACCCGGCGCTGCCCGAACGGAACGAGCACCCTTTTCCCCGGCAATGAAATATCAGCCATGCCTTCAGGAACAATATATGTGTATAAGCCGTAAACCGGCAAAGCCACGGCAACATCAACATATTTAGGGCTTTTCACCATTTTACCCTTTTCAATATTTATAGATGCTGTTAGAATACAACAGATTTAAATGTAACTATTCAGGAGTCAGAATTCAGGAGTCAAAGGTCAGAAAAGAATGTGCATTTTTTATTCCGACATCTGAATTCTGGATTCTGGCTCCTGGATTCAGAATAACTATTGAGCCAATTGCAGAAGTATGCTTCCCCTCCCTTGATGGGAGGGGATTAAGGGGAGGGTGAGATAAAACTCATTGATAATTCTTATTTTTCCCCCTCACCCTAACCCTCTCCCACAAGGGGAGAGGGAATTTTTGAGACTTTTGCAATTGGCTCTATTATATAGCATAAAACACATGATAAGGAAAAATTATATACGTCCATATCCGGTTCGGCTGGGAATGCGCTTGCTATTGCGATTCAATTTATGATAATATGAATTAAACTTAAAAGGAGGAATTCTTATGCATATCATATTAAAAAAATCAATTGTGCTTTTTACAATCGCCGCGCTTCTGATTATCCCCCTGGGGTCGGAGGTTCTTGCCAAGGAACAAATCCGGAAAGAAGCCCCGGACGCCGGGGCAATGGTTGCCGATTTCGTAATTTTAAGGTCGGTTGGAATTGTCGGCCTTATTACAGGCTTTACTTTCTTTGTTCTTTCCTCTCCATTCTCGGCTCTTGGCGGAAACATCGGAACTGCATGGGGCCAGATGGTTGCTGCCCCTGCAAAATATACCTTTGATAGACCGCTTGGAGACTTTTAACGGTCTTCTACAGGAATATAATCTGTAAGGGAAGGGCCGGCATATACCTGACGCGGGCGGCTTAATCTCCAGTTCGGATCATCTGCGCTCTCTTTCCACTGCGCTATCCATCCGGGAAGTCTCCCTATTGCAAACATGACGGTGAACATATTGGTAGGTATTCCAAGGGCCCGGAGCACAATTCCGCTGTAGAAATCTATGTTCGGATACAGGTTATGATCAATAAAATAATTGTCTTTTAACGCGACCTCCTCCAGTAGCTTTGCAATATCGAGCAGGGGATCGCTTATTTTAAGCTTCTCGAGAACACTGTCGCATGTCTTTTTCATGATTTTTGCTCGCGGGTCATAAGTCTTATAAACCCTGTGGCCGAACCCCATAAGCCTGAAGGGATCATTTTTATCCTTTGCCCGTTCAACCGCTTTTGCCACGTTCCCGCCGTCCTCTTCCTTTATCTTTGTGAGCATCTCTATCACAGCCTGATTTGCCCCTCCGTGCAGCGGACCCCACAGAGCCGCAACCCCGGCTGAGATGGCGGCATAAAGATTTACCCTTCCGCTTCCGACCATCCTTACTGTTGAAGTTGAACAGTTCTGTTCATGATCCGCATGGAGAATCCAGAAAACATTCAATGCCCTGACCTGGTCCTCATCAATCTGATAGGGTTTAACCGGGTTATCAAACATCATATTAAGAAAATTGGCGCAGTAGGAGAGGTCGGGGCGAGGATAAACCACCTTGTGCCCTCTTGATATCTTGTATGACATTGCAGCAAGCGTGCGTAATTTGGAAAGAAGCCGCGTCACCATCAAATTGATCTCTTCTTCGGTAATCTTTATCTCCGGATAAAAGCTTCTGAGGGCGGTAACCATTGAAGAGAGAATTCCCATAGGGTGAGAAGCCCTGGGAAAGCTCTGGAAAAACGACTGCATGTCCTCGTGTATGAGAGAGTTGTCGTTCAGCAGGATGGAGAACTGGTTGAGCTGTTTTCTTGTGGGCAATACCCCGTTTATCAGAAGATATGTTGTTTCTGTAAATATCGAGTATTCCGCGAGCTGCTCAACCGGTATTCCTCTGTAGCGGAGAATACCCTTCTCGCCGTCCATGAAAGTAATCGTGCTCACACAACTCCCGGTATTAGCAAAACCCGGATCGAGAGTAATTAACCCTGTTGTCTGCCTGAGAGCGGCAATATCAATGGCTTTTTCGCCTTCTGAGCCGGTGATCACCGGCAACTCGTACGTCTTACCATCGTAAATCAATTTAACATGTTCCGGCATTCCCTTCCTCCTGTTTTAAAAATGATTTTTATACTATACAAAAAAACAACCCGAGGTCAAGCATCTTCAAAAAGCTTTAATTTACTTAAGTTCCCCTTTGTGATAAAATTAATGTATATGTAAACAAATTTTGAACACAGGTTTCGTGAAATTTAAAGGGGAGCCGATGTCTTTTAAGGAAAATCTTTTAAAAAAAATCAGGATTGACAAGATGGCGGAGAAGGTGCTCAACTCTATCGGACCGCCCGATAGCGGGCGCAAGGTTGATAAAGAAACAATGCGCAAAATGCTTGAAATGAGCGCTTATCAGATAAGAAAAGAGAGAGATCTTGAGCTCTACATTCAGGATAACGCCAATGGCGTGAAAAAGGTCCTTGTTCTTGACAATGAACTTCCTGTCTATAACACAACTGTTGAAGACGTTGTTCTGCGAAAAAGCCCAACCCTTAAAGAGATGCTCAGCATCCGGAATGCATTGAAAATTTTAAATGACGCGGATGTTCTGGTCTGCAAGAAGGAGAATTCCGTAAGATTTTTTCGGAACGAATGCGTAGCCCTTCTTGATCTTTCATTCGGCGCTTCGGATTTGCATGAGATTGAAAAAGACGGAGTCGTTTCTCTTGAAAGAGGTTATACGGATGGTGTTGCAGAAACACTCGATCTCTTTTCCGAGCTTCTGGATTATACCCCTTTGCCGAAAGATTTCATGATAAGTAATCACATAGTTATCGGCCCGTCGATAAAAGAGCCCGGCAGAGAAACTCTCTTTGGCCCTGTTATAATCTATAGCATAATTCATAATACAATCAGGTTATTCGATGATAAAATCGGAACTAAGGAAAAAGAAAAAATCGAACGTCTGCACATGACGGCATCCGGCAGGGAAAAAGCTTCGCAAGAAGGGTCCGCAGTATTTGAATATCTGGCGGACTCCGTATTATTAAAGAATCCTAATTTAGCCTGATTCAGTCAGTTTCAAGCAGGATAACATCGCTTTGTATTATAAAGATATCTTAAACGATCTGTAACGGCTGGGCTTTGGCTCTGGTTTTTCTTTTTAGCGCCGTCTCTTTTTCAGGAAATGATACCGGAATTGCCTGTTCCCCGTCATTCTGGCGGTTTCCTGCTGCCGCTATACCTTTAAAATATGCGGCAATCGACTCCATTGCATCCGCCTTTCGTTCTTCAGCTTTAGCCTTTCGCTCAACAGCATCGGCCAGGCGCTTCTGACTGTCTGCGAAACCCTCCATTATTTTATTGAATGCCGGAAGATGATCTGAAGCGATAGTCTTCAGATAACCTGCTTCTGCCGAATCCCTGGGCCTCTGTCTGTCGGAACCCGGGTATTTCCCGTCATGAGGTTTACGGTTCCTGTCAAAACGCTTGTTGGTCCTCAGATTATGAAGAAAATCATCCATTCCAAACCCTCCTAACCCCGATAAACGGGACTTTTTTCAGTACCCCCTTGAGGGGGTATAAGTGCGTTAACGAAACTATTTTCTGCCGCTCTTTTCAGTACCCCCTTGAGGGGTAGGAAAACGCAGAAAATAGTTTCTAACTTACTAATTATATTGATGAACTCATAAAAAGTCGAAATATGCTCACTTAATGAGCTTTTTGGGGATTTTTAAGTCACTTCGCTAAATCACAAGAACTCGGGCTAACGCCCTCAAACAGCTTGTGATTTTTAACGCTCAGTTCCTTAAAAATCTATTTCCCAAAAATCTCAAATCCGTTC
>JAUYEO010000190.1 GCA_030689795.1 Desulfobacterales bacterium
CTGGCTGGTGGAAGGCGTATCGGGGTATGGCCCGGAAACAGCCACAACACTGGATATCGTCCTATCCCGAATCACCAAGGCCTTTTCGAAGGCCAGAGTCCTGAAACACGACTCCCAGAGAATTGCCCAGAAAATCATGAATGAGCAGCGCAATCGGCTGGAACATTTTCTGCTCAGTGTCAATCTGCTCTTCCTGCTGACGCTGACGATTACTGTCATCATGATTTTTCTCTTCGCCCGCAGGCAGGTGCTTCTCCGGCGGGAGCTTGATGCTCAAACTGAACTCAGGCGTGCCGAGAAAACGCTGCAAGAGACAGAGGAGCTTTACGGCAAGGTGATCGCCGCCATATCCGATGTGGTGGTCCGAACGGATGTCAACGGTCAGATTCTCTTTGTGAATGATGTTGTGCTCCAGATCAGCGGCTATCAGCGAGAAGAGGTCCTGGGGAAAAACCTTCTGGAGTTTGTCGCACCCGAGGATCAGGAGTTTGCCATCGAAAACATGAGTCTCATCTTCGATCACAGGCTGGGCCCCAAAGAATACGCTATGGTGATGAAGGACGGGAAAAAAATCCCCTTTGAAATCAATTCGGATGTTCTTCGCAAAAAAGACGGGTCCCCATACGGGTTCGTAAACATCTGCCGCGATATCACTGAACGCAAGCAGACGGAGGAGGAAAAGCGAAGCATGGAGGAGCGTCTGAATCGTGCGGAAAAGATGGAGTCCCTGGGTCTCCTGGCGGGTGGCGTCGCTCACGATCTTAACAATGTGCTGGGCATTGTGGTCGGCTATGCGGAGTTGCTCCTGCGTGATGTGGATCATTCAAGCTCGATAAGATCCAAACTTGATAACATTATGGAGGGAGGCCAGAAGGCGGCCGCGATTGTGCAAGATCTTCTGACACTGGCGAGAAGGGGAGTCTCCGGCAGAAACGTTCTCAATCTGAACAAGATCATAGCCGATAATCAAAAGTCACCGGAGTTTGCGAATTTATTCTTTCACCATTCCGCTGTAAAGATCAAAACCGATCTTGAACCAGAGCTCTTGAATATATCCGGATCTTCCGTGCATCTTGGCAAGACGATATTCAATCTGGTATCCAATGCGAGTGAAGCCATGCCGAAAGGCGGCGTCCTGACCATCAAAACAGCCAATCAGTACCTGGAAAAGCCGATTCAGGGCTATGACGAGATTCGGGAGGGAGATTATGTTGTCCTTTCCGTGTCCGATACAGGGGAAGGGATACATGCGGCTGATCTGAAACGCATCTTTGAACCGTTTTATACGAAGAAGGTCATGGGGAGAAGCGGAACGGGATTAGGTTTGGCGGTGGTCTGGGGTACGGTGAAGGATCATCATGGCTACATCAACGTTCATAGCGAAGAGGGAAAGGGAAGCACTTTTACCCTTTATTTCCCCGTAACGAGGGAAGAATTATCCGCTGAACATGTTGCCGTATCCATTTCCGAATACATGGGGGAAGGCGAATCAATTCTAATTGTGGATGATGTCAAGGGGCAGCGTGATCTGGCAGAAGAGATGCTCAAGAAATTGAATTACAGCGTAACAAGCGCTTCCAGCGGTGAAGAGGCGGTAGCTTACTTGAAGGAGCATAAGACTGATCTCATGGTTCTGGACATGATTATGGATCCCGGCATGGACGGACTGGACACCTACCGGAGCGTACTTGAGATCCGTCCTAAACAGAAAGCGATTATCGTGAGCGGTTTTTCGGAGTCGGATCGCGTGAAAGCCGCCCAGGCTCTTGGTGCAGGCGCCTATGTGAAAAAGCCCTATGTCATAGAGAAGCTGGGACTGGCCGTGAGGAAAGAGCTGAATAGAAAATAGGCAACGGTAGATTGACCATTACAAACGGTATTCATTGATTTTTAAGATTTGCATTTTTAAGGTGAAATATTCAGATTTTGTTCACCCTTCGGCGCATAATGAAATATATATCCCGGTGCTCACCTTGTAGATGGAGTGAGAGACCTTTGCATAACACCCCCTTTTGCCCGATTTATTTAAAGACTTGGTTTCTGGTCTCTGGTTTGTAGTTTCTGGTTTTT
>JAUYEO010000196.1 GCA_030689795.1 Desulfobacterales bacterium
CGGAGGCGGTGTTGCCGGCATAGCAGCAGCAGTGCGAGCTGCGCGCGAAGGGGCGCATACGATCCTTGTGGAAAAAAACGGTTTTCCCGGCGGAACCGCTGTAAATTGCATGCACCGTTATATCTGCGGGTTGTATCCTTCCGGCCCTCTTCCTCCGGACGGCACCTTAAACGGAGGAATCGCCGATGAAATATGCGCGGAACTCAAAAAACTTGCACCCGGAACAAAACCGGTTAAGATGGGCAAAGTCCATCTTTTCCCTTTTACAACGGGAGATTTTATCAGTGTTTTAAGGTCATTAAGCGAAAAGCAGACAGGCCTTGAAATTCTTTATGAAACAAAGATTGTTTCGTTAAAAACGGAATTAGGCAACATCAGGTACGCTTTTGCAAAAGGGCTTCAGGGAGAGCTGCAAATATCTCCGCGTGCTGTAATTGATTGCAGCGGAGATGGGACGGTAATCCGCCTGAGCGGAGCGGCTTACGATATTTCTTCTCCGGATGAACGCCAGCTTGCGGGTTTCTGTTTCAAAATAAAAAAGATTAAAGATCCCGGAGATATGACTCCGGTGAGTGTTCCCTATTATATATCGCAGTCTGTTATAGAAAAGAAACTTCCTTTTTATCTGAAGTTTATGAAATATTATCAGAGTGATACTGAAAGTGAGGGATATTGTCTTATAAGTGTTCCTCCCGGCGACAACCCTGAAAAAACGGGTGAAGCCAAAAAAAATGCCGTAAAGGTTCACGACATTCTGAAAAGGGCGATACCCTCTTTCAGTGGTTCGGTTATTTCTGATATGTCGTCCGTGATCGCCGAACGCGACGGAATTCGCATGACAGGGGAATACACCCTTACAGAGGAAGATGTGCTTTCAGCCCGCAAATTTCATGACGGCGTTGTAAAAAGCGCGTGGCCTATAGAGCTGTGGGACAGAGAAAAAGGCCCGACATACAGGTATCTCGAACCGGGATCATGGTACCAGATACCTTTGCGATGCCTCAAATCACGATATATAAAGAATCTCTACTGCGCAGGGCGCTGTATTTCAGCTTCCCGCGAGGCGCTGGGATCGACGAGGGTCATGGGAACATGCATATCGCTGGGCGAACAGGCCGGGTTCGCGGCTGTGAAGGATCTCAATTTGTTATAAGGATTATTTATGAAAGTATTACTGGTAAAACCCTATCCTGAACTGCGGGCGCCGAAGCTGCTTCAGGAAAAGTTCATACATCTTGAACCCCTTGAGCTTGAAATTGTGGCAGGAGGGGTTCCACCGGAAGACGAGCCATTCATTCTCGATCTGGGCCTCGAAAAAAATCCGGTTGAAGCTTTCCGTAACGCTCTTACCCGGATTTCTCCCGATATGGTCGGATTTACAGCATACAGCACTAATGTGGGCGTTGTGAAAAATCTCGCAAAAACAGTTAAGGATCATGACGGCGGTATTATCACCGTCGTCGGGGGAGTCCATGCAACTCTTCTCCCGAAAGATTATGCCGTTGATCAGATCGACATCATTGTGAGGGGGGAAGGCGGGGTCGTGATGCGCGAACTTGCCCGCCGATTTAAAAACAGAGAGCCTCTTCATTACGACAATTACGCTCTTTCCCCGAAAGATCCTGGATTTCACGAAATCGCCGAACTTCAGCCTCCGGCCTATCCGCCTGCGGAAGAGATACCCAGACCAAGAAGAGATCTTGTCCGGCGATCCGGATATTTCTGCGTCTGGACAACGGCCCCGGACGGAAAGCTTGACACGATGTTCCCGCAGGTTGCGAGCCTGAGGACTTCAATAGGATGCGCTTTTTCCTGCTCTTTCTGTGTCATTCCTCATCTCATGCACGGCAAGTACTTACAGCGAAGCCCTGAAGATGTTGTTGATGAGATAGGGGGCCTTGACGAAGGACATGTTTATTTCGTCGACGACGAAATGTTTCTAAACCCCTCAAGGATTAAAAGAATAGCGGAGCTTCTTATAGAACGCGGTATTAAAAAGAAGTATATAAGCTGGACCAGGAGCGACACAATCGTAAAACACCCGGATGTCTTCGGGCTGTGGAAAAAAGCAGGGCTCGATCTTCTGTATGTCGGTATCGAATCGATGGAAAAATCCCGCCTTGATGAATATTCGAAAAAGACGGATGTCGAGACGAACCGGAAAGCGGTTGCGCTCCTGAAGGAATTGGGAATAGCTCTCCATGCCGCTTTCATAGTTCATCCCGACTTTACGGTTGAAGACTTCAGGCGCCTTGAAAAAGAGATTGAATACGTTCGTCCTGCAGAAGTTGCATTTACCGTCCTCTCCCCTTCCCCCGGCACAAAATTCTGGTACGATAACAGGGAAAGATTCATCTGCGACCCTTATAAGTTTTATGACTGCATGCATTCCGTGCTTCCGACCCGCCTCCCGATAAAGCTGTTTTATCAGCATTTCGGAAGGTTAAACAGCCTTGCAATGCGGTCGAATCCTTTGCGGGTAAATAAAGTTAAAGTACCGTTTAAAGATATAGTAAGGGCCATTTCAGGAGGAACAAAATATGTTTTCTCGCTCTACAACATATACAAGGATTACTTGCCGGAGAAAAACGGGTGAACATTTTTGAAACCATAAAAAATGAGACCGCCGGCTACGGCGATAAAACCGCAGTTATCGAGGGAAATCAGAGCATATCATACCGTGAACTCCTTGGTGTCGCTGAAAATCTGGCTTCCCTGATGAAGAATCACGGGATTAATCCGGCGGACAGAATCGCACTGCTCTGCGACGACTCTATTGATTACATAATTATAAGCCTTGCAATACTTGCAGCAAAAGCGGCGGTTGTTCCCGTTTCATCCTCTCTTTCATGGGATGAAACGGATGCTGTTTTAAACAGGATAGATGTCAATTTCCTCATTTTTGACAAGCCATCTTATACCGGAGCAGATGCCGAGCCATTCTTTTCAGGTTTTAACGGCGGGAGGGAATTTTTCCTGCTGTGCAGAAAAACGAAAGATCTTCTTCCGGAAGAATATTATGCCATAAATCCTGCATTCATAAGATTCTCTTCAGGCACAACCGGCGCAAGCAAAGGCGTTCTCCTGTCGCATGAATCTATAATTGAAAGAACCGATGCCGCAGACAAGGCGCTCCGCATGACTCCTGAAGATGTCGTCATATGGGTGCTTTCCATGAGCTATCATTTTGTTGTGACCATTCTCCTTTTCTTGAGAAGGGCTTCAACAATAGTTCTTTGTGGAAAAGCATTTCCTGAATCGTTTATTGAGAATATAAAAAACAGGAAAGGAACATTCACATACGCATCTCCCTTTCATTATCATCTTCTTTCCAATTCAGGCGGTATTCCGACGGATCTTTTCTCAGGTATCCGCATCGCCGTTTCAACGGCGATGAAATTGCCGCAATCAACGGCCGGTGAATTCTACGACAAGTTCGGAGTTGAGCTTTCTGAAGCTTACGGGATAATCGAAGTCGGACTTCCCTTCATCAATCTTTCGGAAAATCAGTCAAAAAGAGGCTCGGCAGGCAAAGTTCTGCCCGATTATGCCATTAAAATAGAAAACAGGGATAAAGACGGGGTCGGTGAGCTTTTTATAAAAGGAAAAGGTTTTTTTGACGCCTATTTTTCTCCGTGGAAGAACAGAAAGAGCGTTTTATCCGACGGCTGGTTCAACACGGGAGATATCGGCAGAATTGATGACGACGGTTTTCTCCACATTTTCGGTAGGGAGAAAAACGTGATTAATTTTGCAGGCATGAAAATATTTCCGGAAGACGTTGAAACAGTTCTGAACCGGCACCCGGCCGTCAAAGAATCTCTCGTTTATGGCCTCCCCCATCCGCGATATGGTGAGCTGCCCTGTGCGAAAGTTGTTTATAAAGAGAGAACAAATCCTGATTATGACACCGATGAAATCCGCAGGTATTGCTACCCTCTTCTTGCTTCATACAAGGTTCCTAAGGAAATCCATCCTGTAAAAAAACTTGAAAAAACGGCGAGCGGAAAAATCAAAAGATGGTAAACGGATAAATAACCATGCGTTTTCTTCTTATTGCGGGAAGCAACTCACTTTCTCATGTTGTAAAATGTCTTGCCGTGAGGGAGGCGCTTATCGATGAGGGTCAACGGGTCATTCTTGCCGCATCAAAAAAGTTCACACGCTTTTTCAAAAATAACCGATCCCCAACTTTCAGAAACAATTGTCGAACTCATTTCAGATCCTGGTCTGGAAGCACGGCTCACGCTGGCAAGCGAAACCGTTAACAAATACGCCGGAGCTTCGTCAATTGCTTCAATTCTTTCAAAAAGCATATGAAAGCAAACATATTCCTGCTGCACGGCTATTCCGGCTCTCCGATTGATCTTCTCCCCCTGGAAAAGATTCTTTCCGGACGGTTTCCGGAATCTGAAATAGAAAGCATTCAATTGCCGGGACATGGCAACCCCCAAGAAGTTCCTTCTTTTAACGAAGACCTGTATCTAAAGACTCTTGCAGACAAACTCGGATTGATAGCCGATCCGGGAAGAAAAAAGATATATATCGGACATTCAACAGGGGGAACCCTTCTTCTCCGTTACTTCAGAGATTCCGGGATTGTGCCGGATCTTCTGATTTTAATCGGAATACCCGCAGATATTGATATATCTTTTTTAGAACGATGGAGCATTCATTCAGACGGCGGAAAAGCAATATCATTTTCTTCCACGGCAAAACTGGTTTCGTTTATCAACAGGCAGAGTAAATTGGTTTTTGAAACGCCGTTTCCCATTCTGATATTAAACGGTGAAGAAGACGAGTTGGTCCCGCCTGATCATGCCTTTGTCTGGAGAGAGCGCCTGAGAACTTCGAGCCGGATTGTCATAATCCCGTCAGGAAAACATCATCTGACCGTCTCAACTGCTGTTAAATTTTGCGCAGACACCGTCACAAGGGCTGTTGAGGATATCCTCTCAGGGCACGAACCGGATGATATGAACGCGGCATCCGGAATAGCAGGGATTGAGCCGGAACTTGCGGAATTTATCAGGATATCCTCTTCCTCATGCCGCCACATAGCAGGCTCTCCGGGCGGGAAAAGAGCGGTAGGCCGCGAACCTGAACTTTTTCCGGTATTATCGACAGAACCGGTATTTGCAAACATAGAGATTACCACCCGGTGCAATCTGGAATGCGCCTATTGCATCCGGTCGGGACGGCCTCATCCGGTAAAGGATATGGATAAAAGAACATTCGCTCGGATTCTGGACCTTTTTCCGCACGCTTACCGCATAACTCTTGTCGGGCTTGGCGAACCGCTTCTTCATCACAATCCTGCCGGGATTGTGGCCGAGGCCGTATCAAGAGGCAGAAGAGTCGGACTGGTGACAAACGGCATGTGCCTCGATAAAGAAATGGGGCAGAATCTTCTGGATGCGGGCCTTCATTCCATTGCCTTCAGCCTTGACGCTCCCGACCAGAAAACGGCTGATATTGTCCGCAAAGGAAGCAACCTTGAAAGAATAACCGACAACATCCGACTTTTCACAAGAGCAGCAAAAAAAAGGGGACGATAGCAACCGCTGTGTTTTCTGCGGTCTCTGTAAATACCGTACCCTGTCTCGAAGAGCTTGTAAATCTTGTTTCAGATCTCAATGTACATATCCTCATGCTGACGGATTTGAACTTCCCGCGCAATAAAGAAGAGACTCTGTGGAAAAACATCAATCCCGAAACTGCTGCCGCAGTAAAAAAAGCGACTCTATCCGCTTTTTCGAAAAAGCTGCCCGTCCTTTCGGTGCGGCGCTGGAGGAGTTCGGGTTAAGGGAAAGATACAGGCAATTTCTCCTCATACCGCCGGATCAGTTGTACCGGCGCGCAAAGGAACGCTCATGGTGTGCCTCGCCATGGCAGACGGTGCCCGTGAATGTCTTAGGAGATATCTCCGTGTGCGACTGTCAGCCGCATAAAATCGCAGGAAATATTTTTACAAAGTCGTTTACAGAAATCTGGAACGGTGCAATCATGGTCGGCCATAGAGAACGCATGTTAAGCACACAGCCTCCGCCGGCCTGCAGAATCTGTCCCAGGTTTTAACTCAAGCATGAAGGCTGTTCAATCCGATACTTCATCCCATATCTTGTCGGCCAAAAATCAATTGACACACAAGGTCATCCTTCATATACTCCAACCATGCGCATTCTTCTTGTCAAGACCCGTTCCGAGCTAAAGGGAGTTCGTGCTCTGGAAGGGTTTATATGCCTCGAACCATTGGAACTGGAGATTGTTGCCGGTGTGGTGGAACCTGAGGATTCCGTGCGGATTCTCGATCTCCGGTTGCAGAAAGATCCCCGGCAGGCGTTTCTTGATGCCCTGCGTGCTGAGCAGCCGGACCTGATTGGGTTCACGGGGTACAGCATTCATGTCCAGGCGATCAAGGACCTTGCCAGGCTGGCCAAAGAGCAACGCCCGGAAGCCAGTGTGATGGTTGGCGGAATTCATGCCTCGTTGTTGCCGCATGATTTCATGGTGCCGGAAATCGACCTGATCATCCGGGGCGAAGGCAGCACTGCCTTGCGCGAACTGCTCCGGCGTCTAAAAGCTGGCCAACCGCCTGAATTCCCGCCGGCTTGCCTGAGCACCCGACATCCGAACTGTGCGATTCATGCCGAGATGCCCCTGGCTGCCTATCCGCCGATTGAGCAGGCCGCGGCGCCGCGGCGCGATCTGGTCGACCGTTCCCGTTATTTCTTTGCATGGACAGCGGCGGCCAAGGGCGAGCGAATCCCCACACTCTTCCCCAGGGTCGCCAGTGTCCGCACCTCAATTGGCTGTGCCCAACGCTGCAGTTTCTGCATTTCCCCGACCCTGACCAGCGGCAGATACATCACCGTTCCGGCAGAACAGGTGGTGGATGAGATCGCGACGGTTCCAGAGACCTACATCGCCTTCACAGACGACGAGATGTTTCTCGACACCAAGCGGGCCCGGCAAATCGCCGAACTCATTCTCAGCCGCGGCATCCGCAAGCATTATTATTCCTGGGCGCGGAGCGACACGATCATCCGCCATCCGGAACTCTTCAAACTGTGGAAACAGGCCGGGCTCGACACTCTTTTCGTCGGGCTGGAATCGGTCGACAATACACGTCTTGCCGCATACAACAAGAGCAATAAGACACAAAACAACCTGGATGCCGTTCAGATGCTTCGCGATCTTGAGATCAACCTGCACGCAGCCTACATCGTAGATCCCGATTTCACAGAAGCCGATTTCGACCTTATGGAGAAAGAGATCCTGTCGGTTTCGCCAGCCGAGATAGCCTTTACCGTTCTGACCCCGACCCCGGGATCGGCGCTCTGGCAGCAGTCTGACAAGCAATTCCTTATTGACCCTTATCTTTACAGCGATTGTTTCCACACTCTCAAAGCGCCGCGGCTTTCGCTCAAGCGTTTCTATCTCCGTTACGGCCGCCTCACCGCCCTTGCATTGCGCAACAATCCGTTGCGGATCAACCGGGTCAGGGTGCCTGCCGGCGATTTTGCAAAGGCCTTTGTCAGGGGCATCCGCTACGTCATCGCCCACCATACCCTGCATCGGGATTATCCTGCCGGGGTCCGCCGCTGAAGAGAGAGCTTTGCATAACATCTGATTAAAGGGTTTGGCAGGGGTAATGGGCTTTGGCCTTTCGCAAGAAATTTTTAAGGAAACATATCAACGCCCCCAGATTGTCAACAAAGAGACACAGGCAGAGCCGGAATCATGGCTTCGTGGGCGAATATTCACTGGGGCTGCCCGGATTTCATGGGAGCGAATATGCTGCCGTTGGCAGAGTTTTAAATCGCATTCTTGCGGAATGCCAAAGCCCATTACCCCTGCCAAACCCGAATGGGAGATATTCAAAGCTCTCGAAGAGTGCGCCCCTGCACCGAAGGCAGCAGTAAACCGGTAGAGTCAGGAGCCGGAAAACAGAGAACTCTTATGTTACTCTTTATTATCTTTTTGAAAGCTTGAAGGACAGTTAAACATTCTGCATCAAGCCCGAATATCTGTTCCCACCGGAATGGGGCGCCCTCACAAGGTCCCCCGATTCCTCTTTTAATGCCTCATCAGTAACAAAATCGCAGACATCCTCAACAAAATAGGCACCGTATTTTATAAGACTTATTGAGTCTGCATCCTGCTTGAGGCAACCATATTCATTAAGTTTCGCAAGCAGGGGAGCAAACACAACAAAGGGATCTTCACTGTACGTGTCATGAAACCTCTTGATATCCAGTCCGCTTCTTAGCTGCAGTCCCAGGATGAGCGACCTGTACATCCGCTCTCTTTTGGAAAGAGGAATATACCTTCCAATCGGGAGAATCCCTTTGCTTATCATCCGCGTATAGGTGGACAAGTCCTCATGTTTGTCATAGCAGATTGTCTTGGTGTAGGATCTCGTGCGCGAACCGAAAGCAATGATAGGCATCTCTTTCAACCAATGGTACCGATATCCCCATTGCTTGTCATTGCTGAAGCGGCCGTTTTGCTCATATCCAAGATTTTCCATCCACTCCTGCGTAATGAACACCATTTCAAAAAGGATATCGTCTTCCACAATAAGGTCCGGCCTTGTCCTGTACAACTCGACTACGAGTGGATTAACAATTTCATGCCTGATATATTCAACCGCATTCGGACGTATTTCTTTCAGAATTTCAAGATCTTTTCTTACGCTCATTATAGTCTGTCCGGGAAGACCGGTCATCATGTCAATGTTTATGGCCAAGCCGGATTCCTGAGCGGTTTTAACGATCTTTTGTATCTGGTGTTCGGTATTACTTCTATTGCAATGGATAAGCACATCCTGATCAAAGGTTTGGCAGCCAATACTGATTCTGTTAAGGCCGATATTTGCCAGTTCCTCTATCCGGTTTTCGCTGCTGAGTGTTAATGGATGTGCTTCAGATGTAATATTGCAATTTTCCGACAAATCGATTGATGATCTGATTTTGTCGATTATAAGCTTAATATCACTGTTCAAAAAAGAGGTCGGAGTTCCCCCTCCGAAGTAGATGCATTTAGCTTTCTTTCCATCAAAAATGCCGTGTTTTGAAAAAAGCTCAACCTCTTTGAGCAAATGATGCAGGTAGTTCTGCTGGACCTGCTTATCTGCTTTGAGGGGAAATGAATTACAGAACAGGCACTCAGAAAAGCAGAACGGAAGATGGAAATATAACAGTATTTCTTCTTCCTTGATGCTTTCTTTCAGTGTCTCAACAAAAGAATCAACCTGTGAAGGGGCAAGCATCCGGAAGTGATGGGGAACAAACAGATCTGGTTGGTTTTTGGTATAATTAGACGAACCATAGAATAATTCTTTTCTTATTTTGCTCAGGGTTGCAGTGAGTTCCATATCTAATAATTCCTGCCAGTTCGTTACTATTCTATGATCCTGTCTAAAATGCAGTGCTAAGCTTGAAATATATCGGGCGTAATTACTAGATATAAATCTGAAAGTATTTTCTGTCAATCAGCATTTTGCGCGCCAAATCCGTCCAACTGCCGGCCGACGATACATCCCTAACACAATGATCAGCAACTTAAACTATATTTTGTGGCCAAAACTCTCTTGACACACAAAATTCTTCTTCATATACTCCCATCGTAAAAATGCAATATCTTATCAGAAAACCACGAAAAAGCAACGCCTTATCAAGCATAAGAATGGATCAGAAATAGCGTTTACGGATAAAACGGAAAAAACCGAACCTATTAATTGCCGGAAATAAAATATCATGCAAGATAACGGATTACCTTCCGAATGTGACGTTATTGTCATAGGAGCGGGCATAGCAGGCCTGACGGCCGCAGCCCTTCTCGCGAAATCGGGCATTAAGGTCGTGCTGCTTGAGAAGCAGCCGAGACCTGGCGGATACTTCATGGGATTTAAAAGAAAGGGGTTTGTTTTTGACAGCTCCATTCAATGGCTTAATGGGTGCCATGAAAGCGGATTTGCCGGCAGGATATTCGAATACATAGGATCTGATTATCCGAAATGCATAACATCGGACCGTATCCGCAGATACAAGGGTGAATCATTCGACTATCTTCTTACCAGTGACCCTTATGAACTCCGCGACCGTCTGATAAAAGATTATCCCGATGAGACGGATGGTATAAAAAGGTTTTTTGAGGACTGCAGAAAAATTGGCATCCACTTCAGTAAATTAAACCGATGCCTTCGCGCACACCAAACCATGCCTTCAATTGAAAAGACGATCTTTGGAATTAAAATGCTCTTATGGGCTGTTCCGGTGTGGAAATATTTGCGGATTTCGGCTGAAAAAGGTCTGGACAGATACTTCAAAAACAATGAGATAAAAAAAATATTCTGCAGTGAAGAGAAGTTCATGTCCATAGTCATGCCGATCGGCTGGGTTTTCGTCAAAGACCTGCTTTTCCCGCCGGTGGGTGGAGCTGAGGTTTTTGTAAAATGGCTGTGCGAAAAAATTCAAAAATCATATTCTCAGATATTTTTGAACAGCAGTGTTAAAAATGTGTTGGTAAAAAATAATAAAGTTGCAGGAGTATCTCTTTCCAACGGACAGGTCATTAATTCAAAATATGTTATAGCCACCTGTGATATTGAAAATCTTTACGAAAGGATGCTTCCTGAAGGCGCAGTGCCGGATAAACTGATCCGCCGTTTAAGAGAAGTGGATCTCTATTATTCCAGCGTGACCATATATATAGGCCTTGATTGTGATGCGTCTGATTTTGGATTACATGGAGAACTGATATACCTGACTTTAGATGACATTCCGAGAAAAGATCATTGGGGAAGAGACCCTTATAAAAATGCTCTTGTTATTCAGTCTCCTTCAGCGAGAGACAAATCGCTTGCCCCCGGAGGAAAATCGACAATGACCATACATTGTTCGGCCAGTATCGATTATGAAAATTTCTGGAAAACGGGTAAAAATTTCGAGCGCGGAAAAGCTTACAGGGAATTCAAGGGAAAATATGCGGATATACTGATCGAAAGAGTCGAGAAAAGTCTCGGCGTAACCATTAAAAAACATATTGAAGTGCTTGAAATTGCGACTCCTGTCACATACTGGAGATATACCGGAAACCGCAACGGAAGCATTATGGGAACAAGTCCGACGGATAAAAATATCAGAAACCGGCTTGCTCATTACAAAACACCGGTTAAAAATTTATTTCTGGGAGGACACTGGGCCGAATACGGAGGCGGGATGCCGATGGCCGTGAAGGCGGCTTCAAACGCGAGCCTGATGATCCTGGAAAAAACAAACAGGGAAGAATTCAAAAAACTGCGGGATGTCATGGATTTCAAATAAAACATTACTGTTTGAACCGAAACAGCGAGCGCTAACCCCGCTGCTTGCGGCGGGGAGCTTTAATAATATGGAAAAGGACTGAAATATTTATGGTTGCGAAATTTGTAAGTGAAAGAAATCTGAAATTTTTATTATACGAGGTCTTTGATGCCGAATCCCTGACCGGATACAATTATTACCGGGAACACAATCGAAAAGCATTTGATATGATCATTAAAGAAGCTCTCAAGCTGTCTAAAAATTTGCTTTACCCTGTATTTACCGAAATGGACCGAAATCCTCCGGAGCTTGTCGACGGTCAAGTCAAGGTCCATCCTTCCGTAAAAACAATAATGAAGGAATTCGGCAAGGGAGGATGGATCACAGGCAGAATGCCTTATGAACATGACGGAAATCAGCTTCCCCATTTAATTGCCAATGCCTGTGAATTTATTTTCGCAGCGGCTAATTATTCAGCGGGCGTTTATCCGGGGCTGTGTGCCGGAGCCACTCACCTGATAGAATCATTCGGAAGCCAAGAACTGTTCGATACTTATGCTCCGCGCATGCTTGCAGGCAAATGGCAGGGAACCATGGCTCTGACCGAACCTGAAGCAGGCTCATCCCTTGCAGATATCACCACCACGGCGGAACCGACCGGGCAGGGTTATTATCTGATAAAGGGTCAGAAAATATTCATATCCGCAGGAGATCATGACGGGGCTGAAAATATAGTTCATCTCATGCTGGTAAAAATCAAGGATGCGCCTCCCGGGGTAAAAGGAATTTCACTGTTTGTCGTTCCGAAATACCGGTTTGATGAAAAAGGCGGACTTATTCCAAACGATGTAACCACATCCGGGTTATTTCACAAGCTTGGCTACAGGGGATGCCCTATAGTGCAGCTTTCCATCGGAGACAAAAACAATTGCCGCGGATGGCTCGTTGGAGAGCCCCACAATGGATTGAGGTACATGTTCCAGATGATGAACCAGGCTCGTATCGGAGTCGGCATAGGAGCCGTTGCTATTGCTACGGCCGCATATTATGCCTCTCTTGATTATGCCAAAACACGCCACCAGGGCCGCAGTATCGCAAAAAAAGACCCGGCTCTGCCGCAAATTTCCATTATAGAACACGCGGATGTCAAGCGCATGCTGTTGTTTCAAAAAGCTGTAGTTGAAGGTTCACTTTCTCTTATCATGCAGTGCAGCAAATATGTCGATATGATTACAGTTCTTCCTGACGACAGGAAGGAAAAATATCAACTTCTGCTGGAGGTTCTGACACCCGTTGCGAAGAGTTACCCGTCCGAAATGGGCATAGAGTCCATAAGCCGGGGTTTGCAGTGCTTCGGCGGTTCCGGATACTGCGATGATTATCCGATTGAACAGTATTACCGTGATGCGCGCATCCATCCCATCCACGAAGGCACCACCGGAATTCAGGGTATGGATCTTCTGGGTCGTAAAGTTGTCGCACAAAACGGCAGAGCCTTCGTGCTTTTCATCAATGAAGTCAGGGATACAATAACGATTGCCGAAGGATTCCCGGAACTTCGGCCTTTTGCCCGGCAAATGGGCGAATCCCTGACAACGCTTGAGAATGTCACCCGTCATCTCATGCAGATATTCATGGAAAAAGGAGCCGAATATTATCTTGCAGATTCAACTCTTTATCTGGAGTTATTCGGAATCACTGCCGTTGCCTGGCAATGGCTGCTTCAGGGTATCGCCGTCCGGAAAGCCCTGGAAAATGACTCAAATAAAACGGAACAGGCTTTTTACAGTGGAAAATTTATTGCATTGCGCTATTTTTTCGGATACGAGCTTCCCAAAACGCGTGGTCTGGCCGAACGTCTGTTAACCGGTGACGGCCTGACAGTTGAAATGACAACCGAGTTATTCAATGATTGACCTTTTTACGTAAAAATGAGAAAGCTTTGAACAACCCACATTCGCCATGTCGGGGTATGGCACCGATCTGATATTATGCGAAGGTCTTGCTGTGTTTTATCATGTTTATTTTTTGTCCGGTTTTTATTGATATATAATGGGGAGTTCCGATGAAAAAATACATAGTTCCATTATTAATTCTTCCGATACTTTTGGTTATGCTTCAAGCTCAGGCTGGAGCTGCAGACTTTCGGAAAACAAAACTCGCGGTTCTCGATTTTCAGCTCCAGGGAGAGGGATTTGAAACCAAGGATATGGGTATAATTGTGGCGGAATGGTTTATCACCGCTCTTGTCAAGGCCGGCCGTTTTGAGGTTATCGAGAGGGGATTATTAACAAAGCTTCTGGAAGAACAGAGACTTTCAATGACCGGAATTATCGATGCAACCACCGCAACGAAGATAGGCAAGTTTCTCGGTGTAAAAATCATAATAAGTGGTTCGGTTATGAAACTGCAGAACGTATTTGAAATAAACGCAAGAATAATAGACGTGGAGACCGCTTCAATAATTGCAGCCGAAAACGTTAAAAGTACCGCCGCTGTCAAACTTCAGGATTTGGTTGTCCAGATGTCGGAAAAAATTATAAAAAACTTTCCGCTGGAGGGCTATATTGTCAATAAAATCGATTCAAAAGTCACCATTGACCTCGGAAGACTGGCCGGCGTTAAAGAAGGAATGGAATTTCTCGTGTACAAAGAGGGCAAGATTATTAAACACCCCAAAACCGGAGCAATAATAGATGTTCAAAGGATAGAAACGGGCAAGATAAAAATTGCCTCCGTAAGAGATAAAATAGCGGAGGGGGAGGTGTTGCAGGAAGAATCTCCCGGTTCCATGTCCTATGGGCAGCTTGTAAGCAGCATCGTGGGCATATTGCAGCCGGTGAAAAAAGAACCTACCGTGGATACCGCTCTGGAAGATGCGCTTTCACCCAAGGGATCTTCCGACAAAGTAACATACAGCCCTGGAGATGTTGTCAACATGCTGAAATCATCAAGCTTAAAAGATAAAGCGGCTGCCGCTAAAATCGTCGCAAAGCAGTATGCACACGACCAGGCGATTCTTGACATCGTCAATGAAGAACTGTTGAAAGGATTCAACAGCTCTTCGGACAGCAAGGATTATGTTGAAACCATGGCCTGGCTTTGCAATGCGCTTGGGGCATCGGGCCAGGCAAAATATGCATCAACGCTTGAGAAGGTTTCAAAGGAAGCCCCGAACAGGAAACTGCAAAAATATGCGCATAAGAATCTGAGACAACTTAAATAGATTTATACTTTGATATTTCTCAATTCAAAAAACATTCTCCTTGTTCATCCCCTGGGTTACAGAAAAGAGGCTGCCGGGAAGGACATTGCAAGAATAGCAAGCATCATTCCGCCGATAGGCCTTGCCGGAATAGCAGCATACCTGGAAAAACGGGGAATTGATGTTTCGATTATTGACTGTTATGCCCGGCCTGATTCCGACAGCCTCATTCGCGGTTATCTTCAGTCTGAAAAACCGGCTTTCCTTGGACTAAGCTGCACCACTTCAACTTTTCTTGACGGGGTCCGTACTGCAAAACTGGCAAAAAGCATCCTTCCGGATATAAAAGTCATTTTCGGGGGAGCCCACGTTTCAGCTCTGAAAGAAAGAATTCTGAAAGACTTTCCAGTCATTGATTTTACGGTGATCGGCGAAGGAGAGGAAACTCTTGCAGAATTGATGGAAAAGAACGGGGAAGACATCTCCTCCGTACCCGGCATCATATACCGTGAAAAAGAAAACGAAATACTCTTTACAGGCCGGAGATCAACAGGAATCGATCTTGATACGCTTCCTTTTCCTTCCTATGAAAAGCTTGAAGGTTTCCCATCGGCATACAAAGCGCCTCTGTTCAGTTATCCGAAAGCTCCCAGCTCAAGCTGCATCACAAGCCGCGGGTGCCCCTATGCATGCAGTTATTGCGACCGTTCCGTTTTCGGCCGCTCTTTCCGTTACAACTCCGCCGAATATATGTATGAACATGTGAACTATCTCAATGCTCGTTTCGGAGTAAAACACATAATTTTCTACGATGACCAGTTTACATTCAAGAGGGAGAGGATCGTCGATTTTGCAAAGATGATGATCAACAGGCCGAGGAGAATTTATTTCAATTGTGTAGCGAGAGCCGAACATATAGATTACGAGCTTCTTTTAATGTTAAAGGAGGCCGGATGCTGGATGATCAGCCTTGGAATAGAGACCGGTGATGAAAATCTTCTTGCCCGGCACAGGCAAAACGCAAACCTTTCCATGCTGTCGGAAAAGATTCACCTGATAAAAAAAGCCGGCATACGAACAAAAGGGCTTTTTATGATAGGGCTTCCCGGTGAAACGGAAGAAGGAATCAGAAAAAGCGTGAAATTTGTTATTTCAAACCCGATTGACGAATTAAATGTCGCGAAGTTCACTCCCTTTCCGGGTTCCCCTATTTATGAAAAAATACATGAAATGGGCGAATTCAACGAAGACTGGGAGCTTATGGACTGCATGAATTTTCTTTTTATTCCGGAAGGCATGACAAAAGAGCGGCTTGAAGAGCTTTTTAAATTGTTTTACAGGAAGCATTTCAGGAGGTCTGAAATACTTCTCGGATATACGAGCATGATCTGGCGTTCACCGGACAGCTGGAAGAGAGTCTTACAAAACCTGCCCAGTTTATTTAAATTCGTCAAAAGCGATAAAAGGCTCGGAACATAATTTCATAAGGGAGGGTAAAAGTTGAAAAATCTCTTGACCTTTTTTCGGGAAAACGACAGATTTGCCGGTCATTCCGGAATAGAGCTCCTTGAAATTTCGGAAGGCCGGGCAAAAGCCGTGATGAAAATTAAAAAACATCATCTGAACGCCGTGGGCAGCGTTCACGGTGGGGCGATTTTCACGCTTGCGGATTTTGTTTTTGCGGCAGCATCCAATTCACACAGGACGGTTGCCGTGGCGATAAATGTAAGCATATCGTATCTGAAAGCGGCAAACAAAGGCAGCCTTTTTGCTGAAGCAATTGAGGCAGCCATTAACCCGAAGCTTGCATCATACACGGTAAATGTTACGGATGAGCAGGGGAGCCTCGTAGCAATTTTTCAGGGGATGGTATACAGGAAAAAGGAGACTATTTTAACTTAATCACATTCCCATGAATTTTGCGGCAATGTTCTTCATAATTTCATTTGTTCCGGCGAAGATCGACATAACCCTCACATCACGCCATCCCCGTACAATCGGACATTCTTCAAATATCCCGAAATCCCCGAAAAGATCCAGCCCCCTGTCCGCAATTCTTCTGACCATCTCGGTGGTCCAGTATTTTGCCATGCAGGTTTCAATTATTATGCTTTTCTTTTCGACATGATCAGCGATAAGCTTGTCGACAAATATTCTTCCTATTTTCACTTCGGTCGCCATCTCGACCAATGCAAACTGGACGGCCTGCGATTTTGAAATCGGTCTGCCTGAAACAAGTGTTTTTTTGCAGTAATCGATTGTGGCTTCAAAAATATATTCCGCAGCGACAATCGCTCCGATAGACGTTGCAAGGCGTTCCTGCTGGAGTTTTTCCATGAGCATATAAAAACCGCTCCCTTTTTCACCGAGGCGGTTTGTTACAGGAATCCTGCAATTGGTGAAGAAAAGTTCAGCCGTGTCCTGGCTGTGAAATCCCATCTTTTCAAGCTGGCGCCCCCTTGAAAAGCCCGGAGTTCCGGACTCCACGATATAGAGAGATATCGCCTGGTAGTCATTTTTAACCGATGGATCCCTTGCCGCCAGAACGACTATGTCGCAGTTAATTCCGCTCGATATAAAAGTCTTGGACCCGTTTATTACAACTTCCCCGTTCTGTTCAACAGCGGTGGTCGTCATACTCGCAAGATCGCTTCCGGCTCCCGGTTCCGTCATGGCAATAGCGGTTATGCATTCTCCCGTTACGCAGCCCGGCAGGTATTTTCTTTTTATTTCCTCAGAGCCGAATGTGTCTATGTAAGGCACAACCACATCCGTGTGCAGCATCGTTATCAGCCCGGTCTGATTCGTCTTTGCCATTTCTTCGGCTGCGATTACCGAATAAAGGAAATCTCCGCCTATCCCGCCGTACTCCGGAGAAACAGACATGCATAAAAAACCGTTCTCCCCCATCTTTCTCCAGGCGCTTTTTGGAACAATTTTATTTTTTTCCCACTCTTCGACATGGGGTTTTACTTCTTTTTCTATAAATCCGCGCAGCCTTTTCCTGAACTCTTTATGCTCGTCCGTATACTTGAGAATATCCATGCTTATCCCCTATCCTTCATACTTTCCGATAATCGATATGCTGCAAACATTCATAAAGGGAAAACCACCGAGGTTGTGGGTCAGGCCGAACCTCGGATTATCAAGCTGTCTTTTGTCCGCGCGCCCGTGAAGCTGCAGATACATCTCATAAAGCATGCGGATACCGGAAGCGCCTATCGGATGGCCGAAACATTTGAGGCCACCGTCCACCTGGCAGGGAATTTTCCCATCCCTGTCATAAAATCCGTCCATTATGTCGCGAACCGCCTTTCCTCTTTCGGATATGTGGAGATCTTCCATTGTCACAAGCTCTGTTATTGAGAAGCAGTCGTGAACCTCCATCATGCTTATCTCTTTCTTAGGGTCGGTAATTCCGGCTTCCTTGTAAGCCTTTATGCTGCATTTTGTTGTCGTCATGAAGTGGTCGCCGTCCCATTCGTTGTATGCCATCTCCTCGCCGCTGCTTAAGGCAAGCTGAATGGATTTGACGCTGACAAAATCCTTTTTGCCGAGTTTTCTGGCGATTTCAGGAGTGGTCACGATCGCGCATGCCGAGCCGTCGCTCACGCCGCAGCAATCAAAAAGCCCAAGGGGATGAGCAATGATCGGAGAGCCCATTACCTGCTCAATTGTAACGGGTTTTCTCAGGTGTGCTTTCGGATTCAGGGCTCCGTTCGCATGGCTTTTAACCGAAACATGCGCCATCGCCCTTTTCAAATCCTGGGCCGGTATTTTATACTTTGCGGCATAAGCGCTTGCAAGCTGGGCAAACGAACCCGGCGCGGTAAGATTCGGCCACCACTGCCATGCAAGGCTTCCGGCTCCCGAACCCGGATTGGGTAACCCCCCGTAACCGGTATCTTTCAGCTTTTCAACGCCCAAGGCAAGGCAAATATCATATGCGCCTGAAGCAACCGCGTAACACGCACCCCGGAAAGCCTCCGTTCCGGTGGCACAGTAATTCTCCACCCGTGTCGCCGGAATCATGGGCAAACGCAGGCTGGTTGTAAGAGGAAGCGCGCTTTTACCCACACCCACCTCGTCCATGCACGTTCCCAGCCACGCCGCTTCAATATCTTTCTTCTCAATTCCGGCATCGGCGAGGCATTCTTGAAAAGCCTCCACCATCAACTCTTCGGCCCCCATATCCCAGCGCTCTCCGAATCGGGTGCATCCCATACCTATTATTGCAACTTTATCTTTTATTCCTGTAGCCATGGCTGCTTTCTCCTGTCTAATTTTTTGGCATATGCAAGTTTCCAATTCGGAAATCGGCAATTTTGGGCAAGCTCAAGGAAATCAAGGGAATGCGCGGAGGCATACGCAATGTATGCCGCACAAGAAATCCCACAGATTGACACCGAGATCGCACAAAAGGGCCATTTCCGGATGGAAACTAATTAAGTTTAAACAGCTTACCGATCAGCTGGGATTTCATAATATCGCCTTCAATTTTTAATTTGCCGGAGGTAAAAGCCTGCATCGGGTTCAGCTTTCCGATAGTAAGTTCGACAAAATCTCCGTCTGAAATTTTAAGTGTGCATGTCGGTTTTTCGGCCGTCCCTTCGGTCACGTTGCATTTCGAATCCTTAACCGTAACGAACCAGCTTCCTCCTCCTGAACCCGAAATGACGTACTGGAAAATGGCATCCACATCCTTTGCGGCCGATACATTGAAGGCTTCCGGCATTTTGCCGAAAATGCCTTTCACATCCGTCTCAGCGCCTTTCTCTCCGCCGGCTTCCTTTTTATCCGTATCCGGAGGGGCTATTAGCGCAAAAATTGCCGAGTTGGCGTCCTCAATCTCTTTCGCCCCTTCCATCGAATTTATCCTGTTCCAATTCTCGCTTATCTGCTCAGGAGTAGGCGGTTTCCCGGCATCACCGAGTTTGATTCCGGGGCCGGTCAGTATGGCCGCCCTGTTATAATAGCCCATTCCGCTGTTGAAAATGGCGCCCGATTCCCTGCATTCTTCGCTGCAAAGATAAACTACCATCGGTGCAACAAACTCCGGTTTCGATTTTTCAAATATTTCAGGCGGCATGACATCTTCCGTCAGTCGGGATGCTGCAAGGGGAGCAATGGTATTCACTTTGATGTCATATTTTTTCCCTTCGAGTTTGAGGGTATTCATCAGCCCCACAAGGGCCATCTTTGCCGCCGAATAATTGGTCTGGCCGAAATTCCCGTAAAGCCCGGCCGCGGAAGTCGTCATCACAATCCTGCCGAAACCGTTTTCCCGCATGGCTTTAAAAGCAGGTCTTGTAACATTGTAGGCGCCGGTCAGATGAACATCCATTACAGTCTTCCAGTTTTCAGGCTCCATCTTCAAAAAGCTCTTATCCCTCAGGATACCGGCATTGTTTATAAGAATATCAATTTTACCGAAGGCATCCAGAGCGGTTTTAACTATCCTTTCCCCGCCTTCGGGTGTTGCAACACTGTCGTAGTTTGCGACCGCCTCTCCTCCTGCCGCTTTTATCTCTTCGACTACCCTGTCGGCAGCGGAGATCGAGCCTGCGCCAGATCCGTCACGGGATCCGCCCAGATCATTTACCACGATTTTTGCTCCGCGCTTTGCAAGCTCCAGGGCATATACCCGGCCCAGCCCTGCGCCTGCTCCGGTAATAACTGCAACCCTTCCGTCAAAACGGACTTTCCCCATCTCTTCCGCGGCGCCCGGAACCGGCATCGCCTTCCAGAAATAATTGATGAAACCGCGCTCCTTGTCTTCAACCCTTCTCCTGAACACAAGCTGAACAGGAAGCCCTACTTTCAGTTCCTCAAACTCGCAGTCGGTAAAATCGGCCATGAACCTCCCCCCGCCTTCAAACTGCACCATACCGTATTTATGGGGCGGATCGACCGATACCGCAAGAAGATCCCCGGTAAATGTTTTTATCTTTGCAGGAACACCGGCAAATTCATAATCGGCCTGGCTTTTAACAGCTCCGCATGCCGGATTAACACATATATCCATCTTCGGGAATTGAGCCGTGCCGCACTTTTCACATTTTCCCCCGACCATGCCAAGGAGCATTTTGCGCTTGCGCCACAGGGCTGTCATGGCGGTCTGGGTTGGAGCTTCCGCCCTTATCCCCATTTCCGTCTGTATTATATCCCTGAATTTAAGCCACTTCATATAGTTGTCGATAACCTTTTTATTCTTATCAGATCCTTTTACTCCGTTTCTCTTTGAAAGTTTTGTTATATTTTCCGTAACCTCGAAATAGAGCGCATCGCATCCCTGCCCGAAACCGGCCACTAAAATACGGTCTTTCGGCTTTGCATTCTCAAGGGCTGAAACAAGCATGAGCAATGAATGGGCAGCGCCCGTGTCTCCGCATGTTTCGTGCATGGTATTTACCACCTTGTCGGGAGATGCGTTAAGCTTCTTTGCTATGTTGCTGTGTTCTGCCTTGAAGAAGCAGGGGAAAACCAGCTTGTCCACCTGATCGATTGTAATGCCGAGTTTCTTCATCAGACCGTTTACGGCCTCGGGTATGATTTTTGAATATCCCTCGTCCCGCACCCACCGCTCTTCCCACACATAATCATATTTTTTTAAAGCGCCCCTGTGATGGTCGACAAAATCATATGATACCGAGTAGGATCCCTTAAATTCGGCAATTACATCCTTATCTCCCACCGCAACCGATGCTGCGCTGTCTCCGAACCACATTTCGTAAAAATATGCGGTTTTTGTCTCCCTGCGGTCGGCCGCCGTAACCAGGATATTTTTCATGCCGCCGCCTCGTACGGCTTCAAGGGCGGTAACAAGGGCTGAAGTTCCGGCCTTCTGGGAGGATGTAAAATCGGAAGTCAGTATGTTTTCTTTGAGATTCAGAGCTGTAGATACAATTCCCGCATTCTGCCTGTCCGCAAAAGGAAGTGTTGTTGAGGCCAGAAAAAGGCCGTCAAGCTCCTTCTTATCCCTGCCGCAAAGGCAATCCCTCGAAGCCGCCACCGCCATTGTGATAGAGTCTTCATCCCAGTTGCACATCGACCTGTGTCCCTGGGCAACCATCATTATGGCGGGCGCAAACCAGCCCATTGCCTGAAAAATGGCCGTCCTGTCCAGCCTGAGGCGGGGAACGTAAGCTCCGTAAGATGTTATGCCGATCATATTATTTCTCCTTGATAATTAGGAGCCGTTACGAAACAACCATTACATTTCTAACCATTTCGTTACAGCTCCTTATGCCGGTCACGGCATTTCTGATGTTAAGGTTATTTTTGAACAACGGCTTATTTCGGATTTCAATTATAAACAATTCTGTTCTCGGTATTGAGTGAAGTCTTCATCTTTTAAACAATTTTTCAATAAGCTGGGATTTCATGATATCCCCTTCAATCTTCAACTTCCCGGATGTATAAGCCTGCATTGCCGGAAGCTTCCCGCTCATAAGCAATAAAAAGTCGCTATCCGATATCTTAAGGGTGCAGGTGGGTTTTTCATGTTTTCCTGTTTTAACCGTGCACGTTTCATCCTTCACAATGCTGTGCCAGTCTCCGCCCCCGCTTCCGGAAATAATATACTGGAATATGACATCGACTCCTGCGGAGGCGCTCTTTACAAAAGAGTTGGGCATGGCTTCAAAAATTCCGGCAACCGACACTGTGCCCTGCTGCTTCCCGACTGCAGGCACTCCCTTGTCAAGAGGTTTTGATAAAGCTCCGAGAACGTCTCCGATCTGATCGTTCAACTGCCGGTACTCCCTGCCTCCCTTTAAGGAGGATATCTTCTCCAGATTAGCCATTATCCCTTCGACTGTTTCAGGTTTATCAGTGCTCCCCGGTAAAGCGCCGTGGCCTGTTACAACCGCCGCCCGGTTGAAACAGCCCATGCCCGCATTATATATATTTCCGCTTACCGGGCACTTTTCGGAGCAGAGGAAGAGAACAATCGGTGAGACGAATTCGGGTTTGACCTTTTCAAGGAAATCGGGCGGCATGACATCTTCCGTCAGTCGGGATGCCACAACAGGAGCAACCGCATTGATTTTTATGTTGTATTTCTTCCCTTCCAGCTTTAGTGCGTTCATAAGCCCTATAAGTCCCATCTTTGCAGCCGAATAATTTGTCTGACCGAAATTCCCGTAAAGGCCGGCCGCAGATGTGGTCATAATAATCCGGCCATAGCCTTTTTCTTTCATCACTGCAAAAGCAGGGCGGGAAACATTGTAGGCGCCGTTTAAATGCACATCCAGCACCGCGTGCCAGTTTTCCGGCTCCATATTTGTAAAGCTCTTGTCTCTTAAGATTCCGGCGTTATTGATCAGGATATCTACTGTTCCGAAAGCATCGAGGGCTTTTTTAACTATCTTCTCCCCGCCTTCAGACGTCGAAACGCTGTCATAGCTCGCAACAGCTTCTCCGCCGAGCGCCTTTATTTCTCCGACCACCTTCTCGGCAGGAGTTGCCGAACCGGCGCCCGAGCCGTCGCGTGCGCCTCCGAGGTCATTTACCACGATTTTTGCCCCGCGTTTTGCAAGCTCAAGCGCATACACCCTCCCGAGGCCGGCTCCGGCGCCTGTTATTATTGCAACCCGGCCGTCGAATCTTATTTTCTCTTCCGGTATATCGCCGTATTCGAATATACCGTTGTCGATCGTAACAGCGCCCGTTTCGGCGTTCACCACCCTCCATATGGCCTTTCCATCTTCAGTTTTCCAGATAAGCGTCTTTATAGGGGTTCCCGGATAAAGAGGTTTTGTAAACCTGCAGACAAACCTTCTTACTTTTTCGGACTCTCCGGGAACAAGACTTTGAATAAGAGCGCGGCAGGCAAACCCATGAGTGCAGAGCCCGTGCATTATAGGCATTTTGAATCCGGCCATCTTAGCAAATTCGGAATCAACATGAAGATCGAAAATATCCCCGGAAAGCCTGTAAATAAGGGGCTGGTCAGAAGAAGGCGAAGCGCTTACGACAAAATCAGGCTCTCTGTCCGGAAAAACCACTTCTTTTTTTGGAGCATTCTCTCCGCCGAATCCGCCATCAAGACGCGAAAAAATTGTGATGATGCTTGTAAAAAGCTTCTTCCCGCCCGAATGATAAGTGTCGCTTTCACCTACAACGAGGGCGCCCTTCTCCTTGCCCTTGTCATAGTAGTGAGTAATTTCCCCTTCGGTGATCAAACTGCCTTCGGGGGGAATCGGGTTGTGAAAAATAAGTTCCTGTTCGCCATGAAGAATACCTGCCAGATTTATATTTTAGGTTATACCTATATGCGACAGAAATTCGAAAATCGCGGCAATCGAGAAACTTGGAATCACCTTAAGATTTTTTTCATAACAGTACTCAAGCTCGGAAAAGCC
>JAUYEO010000206.1 GCA_030689795.1 Desulfobacterales bacterium
AGCTTATTGTTGATGAAGATTTCAAAGAACGGCTCGCCTCTTTTTAATTCCCCGGCGCTCTCAAGAAGGGATCTGATGATCTCCCCGCCGCAAAGGTAATTGTCATGTATGGAAAAGTTGTTTTTTATACAAAGATTGAATGAATGAGCCTCAATTTTCTCCGCGTTATTTTCCATAGGAGTGATGTCGATATCCGTGACCTGTTTTTTCTCCTTTTTAAATGAGACAATGCCGGCAAGGCCGCAGCACAGAACATTTTCCGGACATGGAAAAAAGATAAATGAGCGGCAGGGGACATTGGCAGGGTCTTTTCCGAAATAGACCTTTGCAGAAAGAAAAAAAAGGATTTTGCTGAAAATGGCGCGCATAAGACCGTATATTGCCGCGCATCCCTTTGATTTTAAAATACCGTTTATACAAATTGAAATATAGTGCATAAGATCACAAATATCCTTCAGATTTGATTGAAGATCCCCGCAGCAAGCTACGGGGAATCTTCGACCGTAGGGAATAGTGTCTGTTTTTAATTCGCTCGCTAACCCCGCCGCAAGCAGCAGGGAAAGCGCTCGCTGTTTCGGTTCAAGTTTTTTTATCAAGAATTTCGCATATCGCCAGAACATCTTCCGGCTTATCAACTCCGATACTCTTATGTTCTGTAAGAACAACATGTATGGGAATGTCGTTTTCAAGCAACCTGAGCTGTTCAAGCTTTTCTGCAATTTCAAGTCGGCTCGGGCCTAAAGTGACAAATTTTCTCAATGCATTCATCCTGAAGGCATAAAGACCTATATGTCCGAAAAACACCTCTTCCTGACCGTCACGGTAACATGGAATCGGCAAACGTGAAAAATAAAGGGCATTTCCGGTTTTGGAAAAAACAACTTTTACCTGATTGATGTTTCGGGCTTCGTTTTGTGCGATCTTTCTTGCCAGTGTGGTAACTTCAATATCCGGTGAGACGAAAGGGCCGACCAGTTCCGTCAGCATGGCAGGCTCCAGAAGCGGCTCATCTCCCTGTATGTTCACGATTATGGAATCATCTGGCAGATTTAATAATTGCGCAGCCTCCAGAACGCGGTCGGTTCCGCTCGGGTGGTCCTTTCGGGTCATGATCACCGGAACATCGAGCGCTTTTGCAGCGGAAAGGATGCGCTCATCGTCCGTGGCAAGCACTGCCTTCGTAATTTGAGAGCACTTTATTGCGCGTTCGTACACATGAAAAAACATCGGCTTGCCCGCAATATCCGCAAGAGGCTTTCCGGGAAAGCGGGTCGATCCGTAGCGGGCCGGGATGATCCCGTAACATTTATACTCTTTTTTCATACTATTTAACGCTTCCACTCGAAATTTTTATTTTATATCTTATATCATTTGCGTCTGCAAGAAAGCCAATGATTTCTGCATCGTCAGGTTTAAATAGTTTCACTCATGAAAAATACCGGTTTCAAATATCCTTTGACAAAATCCGGTTAAAATGCAAATAAAATACAAACTGTTGCGCATGATATTAATTGTGTGAACAGTTTTGTTCCTGCCTTAACCTTTGGAGGTTGAAATGCCCCAAGTTTTTGACAATATCGACCGCTCTCTACTTCCCGCACTTCAAATTGCTTTGAGTCTTTCAGACAGGGCCGACTTCTGTGTGGGCTATTTCAATCTCCGGGGATGGAAGGAGCTTGACGAACATATCCGGCACTGGTCGGAAACGGAAGGCGCCTGCCGGCTGCTGGTTGGGATGCAGAAGCCCCCTCAGGATCAGCTGCGTGAAATTTTAAGTCTCATGTCTCAGGATCAGGGAATGGATAACCAATCCGCCATCCGGCTCAAAAAACAGCTTGCAGAGGAATTTCGCCGTCAGCTGACATTCGGGGCTCCCAACAATGAAGATGAAGCGGGTTTGCGCCGTCTGGCTCAAAGACTCAAAGAAAAAAAAGTCATTGCCAAACTGTTTCTGCGCCACCCCCTTCACGCCAAACTTTATCTCCTTTTTCGTACCGATCCCATAAACCCGATCATCGGCTATCTTGGCAGCAGCAACCTTACGATGGCAGGTCTGGCAGGCCAGGGCGAACTGAACATCGACGTTCTGGACCACGATGCTACTCAAAAGTTCGCTCAATGGTTCGAGAATCGCTGGAATGACCGTTTCTGCATCGATATTTCAAAAGAACTCATTCAGATCATTGAAGAGAGCTGGGCTCGCGAGGAGCTGATCCCGCCATACCATATTTATATCAAGATGGCCTATCATATGGCGGAAGAGGCGCGTGCCGGTCTGTCGGAGTTTCGAATTCCTCGTGAACTGAAAGAGCACCTTTTAGAATTTCAGGAGGCGGCGGTCCGGATCGCCGCCCATCATGTCAATAAGAGAAACGGCGTTCTTATCGGCGACGTAGTGGGTTTGGGAAAGACATTAATGGCAACCGCCCTGGCCCGCATTTTTGAAGACGATTACGGCATGCGCGCACTGATCATCTGCCCCAAAAACCTCGTGCCCATGTGGGAAGACTACCGCCAGCAATACGGCTTGCGTGGAAAAGTTCTCTCAATCAGCCGGGCCATCAGAGATTTGCCCGATGAGCGCCGCTACCAGCTGGTGGTTATCGACGAAAGCCACAACCTTCGCAACCGCGAAGGCCGCACCTACCGCGCCGTCCAGGAATACATCAAGGAAAACGACAGCAAAGTCATTCTGCTGACCGCAACGCCATACAACAAAACATATCTGGATCTGTCCAATCAGTTGCGCCTGTTCGTTGAAGAGGATCTCGATATCGGCATTCGCCCGGAACAGTACCTGCGAGGCATGTCTGAAACCGAATTCTTACGGAGGCACCAGTGTTCGCCGAGGACCCTGGCTGCCTTTGAAAGCAGTGAATATCCCGATGACTGGCGCGATCTGATGCGACTCTATCTTGTCCGGCGCACCCGTTCTTTCATCCAGGAAAACTACGCCAAAATGGATGAAAGCAATCATCGCCGGTATCTGGAGTTTCCCGACGGCAATCGCTCTTATTTCCCTGAGCGCACCCCCTGCACGGTCCGGTTTGACGTAAATGACGTGGACCCGGATGATCAATATGCCCGGCTTTACTCGGACCAGGTAGTGGATGCCATCAATGATCTGGCGCTTCCCCGCTATGGTATGGGCAACTATATTGCCCCAGACCCGGAGCATCCGCCCACACCGGCGGAACAGCGCCAGCTTCAAGATCTTTCCCGCGCCGGAAAGCGCCTGATGGGTTTTTGCCGCACTAATATCTTTAAACGTCTGGAAAGCTCCGGCATGGCCTTTATCCAATCCGTGGAGCGCCATATCCTGCGAAACTTCATCTTCCTGCATGCCATCGAGAACGACAGGCCGCTTCCCATCGGTTCTCAGGACGCGGAAATGCTTGATACGCGCTTTTCAGATGAAGACAGTGACCAGGCTTCCGAAGACCTGTTTGAGAATGAAAATGATGATAATGAGAATGCCCCTGAAAACGAAGGCCTTCGTACCGAGGCCGATTTTCGTAAGCGGGCAGCGGAAATCTATGACTTGTACGACCGGAAATACCAGCGCCGCTTCAAATGGCTGCGGCCAAGTCTTTTTATCAAAAAACTTGCCAGAGATCTTTGCGCCGATGCCCTGAAACTCACGGGCATCCTGGAATCCGGCGGCGACTGGGACCCAAAGCGGGATGCCAAGCTGGTGGCACTTTTTGATCTGCTGGCCCAAAAGCACCCTCGCGACAAGGTGCTGGTCTTTACTCAGTTTGCCGACACTGTCCGATATCTGGAGAACCAGCTGCGCATCCGCGGGCTAACAGATCATGCCGGTGTATATGGTGATACCGCTAACCCGACCCTGATGGCCTGGCGTTTCAGTCCGGTCAGCAATAAAAAACGCGATCAGGTGCGTCCTGAAAACGAACTGCGCGTCCTGATTGCCACGGATATCCTGTCTGAAGGACAAAACTTGCAGGATTGCGCAATTGTGGTGAATTACGATCTCCCCTGGGCCATCATCCGGCTGATTCAGCGGGCCGGCCGTGTGGATCGTATCGGCCAGAGGGCTGAAAACATTCTCTGCTATTCTTTTTTTACCGCCGAAGGCGTGGATCGTATCATCCGCCTGCGCAGCCGGGTGCGAAGGCGCCTGAGTGAAAATGCAGAGGTAGTGGGCAGCGATGAGGCCTTTTTCGAGGATCAGAGCGGTGAACAGATCGTCCGCGATCTGTTCACCGAAAGATCCGGCATCCTGGACGGCGACGATGATGCCGATGTCGACCTGGCTTCCCAAGCCTATCAGATATGGAAGAACGCAATCGACCGAGACCCCGATCTTAGGCGCCGGATCGAGCTTCTGCCAGATGTGGTTTATGCCACCCGCACCCATGCAGTGCTGCCCGACAAACCTGAAGGTGTTCTGGTGTATATGAGATCGGCTGAAGGCAACGACGCCCTGGCCTATGTAAATCAGAAAGGCGAGAGCATAACCGAATCACAGATCGAAATCCTGCGTGCCGCCGCCTGCGAACCTGATACGCCCGCACTGCCCAGACAGGAGAAGCACCACGAACTGGTCCGGTCCGGGGTTGAGCACATTGTCCGGGAGGAGAAACGGATCGGCGGTCAGCTTGGAAGTCCGCGCGGCGCCCGCTTCCGCACCTACGAACGCCTGAAATATTACATTCAGGGGTGGGAAGGTACTCTGTTCGAATCCACTTTCGGTGAACTCAATAAAGCGCTTGCTGAAATCTACCGCTATCCCCTGCGGCCGGTGGCTATTGATACCCTAAACCGCCAGCTGAAGTCCGGCATCAGTGATCAGCAGCTTGCCGAGCTGGTGCTTTTGCTTCGAACCGAAGGACGGCTTTGCATCATCCATGAAGATGAAAAAGATGACCGTGAGCCGCGTATCATCTGCTCCA
>JAUYEO010000211.1 GCA_030689795.1 Desulfobacterales bacterium
TAACCTCCTTTCATTTTTTGAATTAATGCACTGTTTTATACCATTCAAATTTTAGATTGAAGATTCCCCGCAGCAAGCTACGGGGAATCTTCGACCGTAGGGAATAGCGTCTATTTTTAATTCGCTCACTAACCCCGCTGCAAGCAGCGAGGAATGCGCTCGCTGTTTCGGTTCAGCTTCTGCTCGACCTTACCTGTTTTCCGTTACTTGTAATTCCATTAAAAACATACGTCAAGAACAAAAAATATATTGCAACATACTGCTATAATGATAAAATATGCCGATTTTATAAAAAGTCGTTCTATCTTATTCAGCGTTTGATTTTTCCGGGAAGAATGAATTCATACCTTTTCATCAATATTTTTGTTTTAATAAACCGATCGATCCGGCGAAAAGCGAGAAACAGTGCCCATATCATCCTGTCTGTGCTGTAATACTTTTCAACCTCGCCTGCAGAAAGAGGATTTTCTTTCCCGAAGACCATGCCGTTCATCATCTCAACCGTAAGAGAAAGCAGTTCCGGTTTCTGCTCCTTATACAGATTTGCCGCAAGATCAATGCAGACCTGGCGCCTGTCGTAATAACGGTTCATAACATCATCTAAAAAAAAGAGGCGCAGCATCCAGCGCAGGAAACCGGGAGCGCTTCGCAGGAGGAGTTCCGGGTCGAGCTGTTCTACTCCGTTTTTTCTGTAAAGAGGTGTGCTTGTGTCGACAAAATATAATTCACCGGACAGGTTTTCAGGAAAAACCCAGTTGGAAAGCTGGCCGTCCAGCGCAAGCTCAAAGAGAGGCTTCTTTTCCCTGTTAAAGCTCCATACAAGCTCAATATGCGAGAGGATCTTTTCCATCATTTTCACGGTTTCATCAGGATTTAAAATATGGATAAGCTTATGGGCAAAGCGTTCGGGAGGAAGAATCTTCTGAGCGATGTAGAGCACAACCGGTCTCCCGGGAAGAGCAACTATTACGGTTTGACTTTCAGGAAGCTTCAATCCGGATTCGGCAAGCAGATTACAATATTCAAGGAATTGTCCCGCATATCTCTCGGCAGAGGCGATATCCTTAAAAAGGGGCATCCTTTTATATGCGATACCGGCGCATCCTCCTATCTGAAAAACGGTCGATATCTCACCGAATCCCAAAATTACAGCAGGAACGGACGAATCTTTGAGATTTTGCGGATTCAATCCGGCTTCAAATTTCTTAAGAAGATCATGGTCGATGTTCATTATTGTCCGCCTTGCATCAAAAAAGATCTCATCGATTCCGCCGCATAAAGCGCCTTGTCGAGGCTGTCGATCACCCAGTCCGCCTGCTTCTCTTCCATGACAAGCGGGGGAAGAAACTGGCAAACTGAAGTGTCATTATTTGCATAAAGCATAAGCAGGTCATTATCATATGCCGCTTTCGTCAAAACAGGACCGGATATTTCATCCGCCAGTTTTAAGCCCATCATAAGGCCAAGCTGCCGGAAACCTGTGAGATATTCAGGATGTTTTTTCATAAGCATTGCAACCCCTGCCTCAAACTTAAGGCTCAGGCTGTTTACATGGGTAAGAAAATCCGGCGCGGAAGAGATCTGAAGAACCCGGCGCGCAACCCTGCATCCGATCTCCGATCCCCCGAAAGTCGAAATGTGTATGAAAGGATCTGCATGGAAGACCGATTCCAGCGGTTTTCTTATAACCGTGGCACTGATGGGATAAATCCCGCCCGACAGTCCTTTGCCGAGAACAACAATGTCGGGGATAATCCCAAAATGTTCAAAACCCCACAGTTTGCCGGTGCGGCCGAGCCCGGTCTGAACTTCATCCATGATGAGGATAATATTGTGCCCGGTGCAAAATTCCCGTATTGATTCAAGATAACCGTCAGGTGGAATAACTATACCGAGAGTCGCCGGAACGGTTTCAAGTATCACAGCCGCAGTGTTATCTCCCGCCGCCGCAAAAAGCGCATCGGGATCGCCGAAAGGAACCTGAACAAAACCGGAAGCAGACGGCCCGAAAGGAGACCTGTATTTCTCATCCCCTGCCGCCATTGCAAGGCCGGTATGCCCGTGGTATCCGCCACGGGCGGATATGATTTTGGGTTTGCCCGTATAGGCTCTTGCGATTTTAAACGCAAGATCAACAGCCTCGCCGCCTCCGACGCCGAAAATGGTGTAATCAAGATCACCCGGCATCAACTGCGAAATAAGAAAAGCGAGTTCGGCTCTTTCCCTGCTGATAAGGTGATGATTCCCTATGTCAACCTCTTCAAGGCTCTCTTTCAGGACATTTATCAGCTCACTGCTCCGGTGCCCTAAGTTGAAAACCCCTCCGTTGCAGTGGAGGTTGAAAACGCGCTTCCTGCCGTCCATATCCCACAGGAAAGGGCCTTCTCTGCGGCCCATGACGAAATCCATTCCATATTTTTTGAAGAATTCCGCCTTGCCTGAAGAGACATGGTCTCTGAAAAGCTCCACAACGCGCTTTTTCGAATCAGTCTGATCGGCTTTTTCTTCAGGAGTCATATTCAAAGAATTCCAGCCCTGGCGATATTATGCCTCATTTTTTTAGAAAGCCTCCTGCCCGGCCCCTTCTTTTTAGTGTCTGTCCGCCTTTCTCCCTCTTCATCATCCTCAGTCCCGGCGCCGTCAAAGCATGAGGCCGCCCTTATTTT
>JAUYEO010000212.1 GCA_030689795.1 Desulfobacterales bacterium
CAGGATGGTCAAAGATCTTTTTAAACATCTCTCGGGGCAGGGTTTGACAATTTTCATGTCGACTCACACATTGAAAGTTGCGGAAGATGTATGCGACCGGATCGGCATAATAAACAAGGGCGTTATGATCGCAACAGGAACTACCGACGACCTGAAAAAACTGTCACTTCTTGCTGATGCGGACCTTGAAGATGCATTCATCAAACTGACGTCTTAATAAAAAAAATATAGGAATAACAGATGCCGGATTATTTAAAAGATGTTTTAATTCTGCTGCGGCCAAGATTTTTATCTTTTAAAAATCCGCTTCTTTCACCAAATTCAAAAAAAGACTTTTACCGCAACCTTGTGCTCGGAACAGCGGGCTTTTTTTTCTGGATAGGTATCTTTATAATTTCATTAAGAACCCTTAAATACTTCCGTGGAATAGAAGGGCTGGGAGATATTCTTATTTTTAAACTTTTATCCATGCTCATTCTCACCTCTTTTTCTTTTCTTATCTTCAGCAACATTCTTACCTCACTCTCAAAACTTTATCTTTCAAGAGATCTTGCCCTGGTCCATTCCATGCCCGTCTCCGGCAACAGAATTTTTGTTGCCAGGTGGCTTGAAAGTACCGCGGACAGCTCATGGATGGTTGTTTTATACACTCTTCCGGTTTTCGTTGCCCTGGGAATTATCAGCAAAGCCGGCTTTTTTTTCTACCTGAACACAGCGTTTGTGCTTTTATCCCTTTCATTTATAGCATCCGGGATAAGTTCGATTCTTGTCATGGCTGCCGTTTTTATCATTCCGGCCGGCCGCATGAAAAACATTCTTTTGTTTTTTGGATTCACCCTCTTTCTGGTCCTGTTTATAGTTTTCAGGCTATTAAAACCGGAGCAACTCGTTGATCCCGATGTTTTTTCAACAGTTGTTGTTTATTTAGACACTCTGAAAGCTCCGTCATCTCCTCTTCTTCCGAGCACCTGGGTTTATGACAGCATAAAAGAATCCCTCTCCGGCTCTGTGCAAAGCAGTCTTTTCCATTCAGGCCTTTCATGGAGCTTTGCCGCCGTTATACTATTTATAAACATACTCATGGCCGACATGATCTATTTCAAGGGATTTTCCAAGACCCAGACAGCAGCTTTCAGGGTATTCAAATATAAATATTCGGATTTTCCGTTCACAGGTTTTCTCCCGGGGACAACAAGGGCTTTTCTGGTAAAGGAAATTAAAACTTTTTTCAGGGACCAGGCTCAATGGTCACAACTACTGCTTATCGGTGCTCTTGTCATAATATACATATTCAATTTCAGCGTTCTCCCCCTGGAAAAGGCGCCCATAAAAACAATATATCTTCAGAATCTTCTTTCTTTTCTTAATATGGGTCTTTGTCTTTTCGTGCTGACGGCTGTTGCCGGCCGATTTGCATATCCGGCTGTCAGCTCTGAAAGAGAGGCCTTCTGGCTTGTTAAGGCATCACCTGTCAAAATCAAAACGATTCTCTGGATAAAGTTCTTCATATACTTTTTCCCGCTGCTCATTCTTTCTGAAATCCTGATAGTTGCAACGAACATAATTTTACAAGTTGAAACTTTCATGATGGTTCTCTCATTTATAACAGTATTTCTTATGGTGCCGGGAATCGTGTCAATAGGAATAGGTTTTGGAGCCGCATATCCTGATTTTAAATCTGAAAACCCCGCTCAGTCGGTAACTAGTTTCGGAGGCCTGTTGTTCATGATGATCTGCGCAGGGTACATAATGGCCGTGATAATTCTTGAAGCTGGGCCGGTTTACAGTATATTCATGGCTGCAGTACATCAAAGATCAATGACAATTTTAGAATGGATATGGATAGTCGTATCTTTTTCAATGGTAGTTGTTATCAGTATACTCGCCGTATTTCTTCCGATAAGATTCGGGGAAAAAGGCCTGTCAAAGGTTTTGCCTTAAATGGAACTTGGCTCACATTTTGTAGGATCAGGGTTAAAAGAGTACCGCAAAGAAGTTCGCTGGCGTGAGACGATGAACTATGCCGCGGCGGTCGGCGATAATAACCCCTGCTATTTTGATGATGAACGCATGGAGGGCATTATTGCGCCGCCCATGTTCTGTGTCGCAGTCACATGGCCGGTAACGGAGAAACTTGAAGAATTCCTGGAACCCGATCTGCTTCCCGCTGAAATATCCGCCACAAAGATTCACTACACCGAGCATATCGAATTTTACCGTCCGGTCAAACCGGGAGATATTCTTGCCGTAAAAGGGGAAATAGCTGCGATTCTGCCTCACAGGGCGGGAACACACATTATAATACGTTATGATGTCTCCGATAACACAGGAAAGCCGGTTTTTACCGAACACATCGGGGCTCTTTTGCGCAATGTAAAATGCACTGATTCGGGCAGAGGCGGTGAAACGCTTCCGCCTGTACCTGCATGCGGGAGCAAAGGCGCGCCTGTCTGGGAAGCGACCATTCCGATTGATCCGATGCGCTCCTTTGTTTACGACGGTTGCACAAACATCTTTTTCCCGATACATACCTCGAAGCAGTTTGCAAAAATGGTGGGATTGCCGGGGATAATACTACAGGGAACGGCCACGCTTGCTTATGCTGTAAAGGAATTGATTGACAGAGAAGTCGGAGGTAATCCGCACTGTCTGAAAGTTCTCTCCTGCAGGTTTACCGGCATGGTGTTGCCCGGAACCGATATAAGCATCAAACTCATTGAAAAATTAAACAGGAATAACGATAACGATCTGCATTTCATAGTTATAAACAAAGAAGGACAAAAAGTCATCAGCAATGGTTATGCTCTGATAACACAGCTTTAAGGTTTCTCTTTTCTGAGCAGATACCTCGCTTTTGATCCGCTCCCTTCCGCAAAATTGAGCGGTTTGTCATCGTAGCTTATAACTTCCCATCCATCTGAAGCAAGTGTATTTAAAACATACATTTCAGATATTTTTGAATTGCTGAATTTTTTATTTGAGTATTTTTCGATGAAATCCCTGAAGGCTTCATTTTTTACATCCTTGTATGAGATAATACTCTCTTTACGGTAGGATGATACCTCTTTATCCGAGCCGTCGTTTAAATATACTGTTGTAGACATTTGAGCTATTCCGCTGGCTTCATCATAAAACCTGTTGACCACGACCAGCTCCGCATACTTGTAATGTTTTATTTTTGTATCCTGGGTATATGCAAAACCGGGCAGTAAAAGGGCAATGATGCAGATATAAAATACTTTGTTTTTTAGGCTTGTCATATCTCTTCCTCCATATATTTTTCTCACCTTCGTACTCTTAGCGGTAAACAATCGGACTTTTTTTTGGATGTCATCTTAACTTTAATCATTAAGAGTTTAGTCGTCAATATATGAATATCCGGCAGACAGGTTGAGGCGTTTGCATAACATCCGAATCTAAAGCCAAACCGGGAGATGGCAATCTTTCCGTTATTCAAAGCAATCAGAGCTGCCGGGAATTATAGTTCAAATGTCTCCGGATAATTCTATCGAATTTCTCTATAGTAAGCGAAGTTGACATATAAATTATCAATTGGACACTCTCTTATATGGTGTGGTAACCGCTATTTCAGGGGTTTTTCAGCGAATTCCCAGAATCCGATAAAGGGTTCGGATTTCATCACAAATGTTAAGAAATACACAAAGGAGAATTAATGAGGCTCGATATTATCAAACGCAGTTTCATCCTGACCGGTATCTTTATTTCATTTTTTTTCATCGTTTCTTCAATCGCTCCGGCCGGAACAATCGATCTTTTCACATCTGAAAAGGGCGATATCAAAATATCGGGAGGCACCGCCCACATTCCTGTCATGAAAGACGCGGCAAAACAGATCATGGAGCATAACCGGGACATAAGGATCAGCATAGCAGGCGGCGGCTCCGGTGTCGGCATCAAACAGGTGGGCGAAGGCCTTGTAGATATAGGCAATTCAGGCCGCAAGCCAACGGACGATGAAATTCAGAAATACGGCCTTAAATTATTTCAATGGGCAATAGACGGGGTCGGTGTGATTGTTAACCCGCAGAATCCGGTCAAAGCATTGAGCAAGACCCAGCTTTCTGAAATATTTGCCGGAAAAACAACCGTATGGAAAGCCCTTGGCGGCCCTGACAAGCTGATCAATGTTTATACACGCGACAATTCAAGCGGCACGCGTGAAGTTTTCTGGGAAAAAGCTCTGGATAAAGGCGAAATCACGGACAAGGCAAACGTCGTGGTTTCAAACGGCGCCATGAAAACTGCGGTTGCAAATGATCCTTACGGCATCGGCTATGTATCTGTGGGCCATATGGATAACAGCACAGCGCCTGTCATATTAGACGGCGCGGAGCCTACCATCGATAACGTGAAAAACGGGTCCTACAAAATCGCCCGCGGCCTGTTCAGCAACACAAAGGGAGAACCGAAAGGGCTCGTAAAAAAGTTCATCGATTTTCTATTCAGCCCGGAAGGGCAGCAAATAGCTGCGAAAAACGGTTTCATCCCAGTTAAATAATGAAAAGAGAATGTTTTGCGGAAACAGGCTTTCTTGGAGCGGCTGTCTTAAGCGCCTCTCTTACAGCGCTAATTCTGATATTTATGCTGTTCCTTGGCTTTCCCTTGTTCAGGGGAGGGTGTTTTTTCACCCTGCTCACAACCCCCTGGAATCCGGACAAGGGACTTTTCGGCATTTATCCGATGCTGGCGGGGACGCTGTCGATTGTATTTTTGAGCCTGTGCTGGGCTTTCCCCTTGAGCCTCGGGGCTTCGGCATTAATATCGGTGATTGCGCCGACGGGCTTTGCAAAATTCTGCAAAAAAACGGTTCAGATGCTGACCGGGATTCCTACAGTTATCTATGGATTTGTCGGGGTCTTCCTTCTAGTTCCGTTTATCCGGGAAATGTTTGCGTCCGGGTCAGGCATGAGCATTCTTTCGGCTTCCCTGATGCTTTCAATGGTTATTTCACCGACCATGATCCTCATTTTTACAGATACTTTTGAGAGTATTCCCGCGTCATATTCCGCGGCGGCCGATGCCCTGGGTGCAAGTCCCGTTCAGAAACTTTTATACGTGATTCTTCCTTATTCCCGCCAAGGGATTTTTGCCGGACTGATTCTGTCTGTTGGAAGAGCCATGGGAGACACTCTCATTGCCCTGATGCTTGCCGGGAATGCCGTGGCGGTTCCGGGATCAATTCTTGATTCGGCACGTACTCTGACCGCCCATATAGCGCTTGTTATCGCGGCCGATTTTGACAGCATCGAGTTTAAGACAATCTTTGCCGCAGGACTTGTGCTTTATGTCTTCACCACGTCTCTTATATTGCTTGTCAGGATAATCGGCGGAATGGGTATGAAAAACAGATGAAAGAGCGCTTTATTGAAATATTCATAAAAAGTTTCGCATGGCTGAGCGGCCTTCTGCTTTTATCCGCGGCTTTTGTAATTATCGGTTTTCTGCTTGTCAAAGGAGTCCCGACTCTCAGCCTTTCGCTTATATTCGGAGACACATCCCCGGCGGACGCACTTCTTCTACGCCGACAGGTGTTGACCGGGCTTTTTCCTGCAATGGCCGGGACATGCCTGCTGGTTCTTCTATCAGTCGGCTTGGCAACTCCTGTCGGTCTTGCTGCCGGAATTTATCTGGCGGAATACAGCCGGGGAAATCTCAAATCTTTTTTCAGCCTCTTTTACGACATCCTGGCCGGCGTACCTTCGATTGTAATCGGACTGTTCGGATTTTCTCTCGCAATTTCCCTTCATCATTATGTAAAGGAAATTTACCCCTGCCTGCTGATTTCAGCGCTGGCGCTGGCTTTTCTGGTGCTTCCCTACCTTATTCGCACCACGCAGTTTGCAATGGAAAGCATTCCTTCTGAAACCAGGTTAACGGCGCCTGCTCTTGGGGCCACCAAGCTGCAAAATATCGCTTATGTCTTATTCCCAAGGTCCCTTCCGGGCATTGCAAGCGGCGTGATTCTTGCCATAGGCCGGTGCGCAGAAGATACGGCCGTCATAATGCTGACCGGCGTTGTTGCCGCAGCCGGAATTCCCGGATCCCTGTTGTCCGCCTACGAGGCGCTTCCGTTTTACATATATTACATATCTTCCCAGTACAGAGATGCTTATGAACTCCAGACCGGCTACGGCGCGGCAGTTATCCTGCTTATCATATGCGCCTGCCTTTTTCTGGCGGCTTTTTATCTTAAAAATCAACTGATGGATCGGATGCTATACCGGCAATGACAGAAAATAAATCCAACGAAATTAAAATCAAAACCGTAAATCTCTCTTTTTATTACAACCGTCTCCATGTATTAAAAGATATTTCAGTGGAGTTTCCGGAGCGGTCGATATCAGCAATTGTAGGCCCATCCGGACAGGGCAAATCAACTTTTCTGATGATATTCAACAGGCTGTGGGAGACTATTCCGGACGCAAGAATGGAAGGTGAGGCGTTTATCCGTCTTAAGAATAAATGGGTAAATATTTATGACCGGTCTATTTCCCTTCCGGAGCTGCGAAGGTCTGCAGGCATGGTTTTCCAGACGCCCAATCCTCTTCCTATGAGCATTTTTAAAAATATATCTTTCCCCCTGAAGCTGTCCGGGGTGATAGAGAAGCAGGCGGTGGATGAAAAAGTGGAATTTGCCCTGAAACAGGCTTTTCTCTGGGAAGAAGTAAAAGACCGTTTATCCGATGATGCCCGGTCCCTTTCCGGCGGCCAGCAGCAGCGCCTTTGCATAGCCCGCGCCCTGACTCTTGATCCTGAAATACTGCTTTTAGACGAGCCGACATCCTTCCTTGATGCCGGATCAGGACAGATAATTGAAGATCTTCTGCTGAGCTTAAAAGAGAGCTGCACAATTCTGCTGATATCCCATTACATGGATCAGATCAGGCGGATTGCAGACCGGGTTATGGAGTTGTCCGGCGATACTTCAAATAACTCCTAAAAAGGCCCGGCAGGGGTAATGGGCTTTCAGCGTTGCTGCAAGAAATTTGCGAGAAAACATATCAACGCCCCCAAAATTATCGACAAAGAGATACAGGCAGAGACGATATAACGGTTTCGTGGGCGTATATCCATTGGGGCTGCACGGTTTTCATGGTACTGGTTTTGCTGCCGTTGGCGGAGTCTGGATCATATTCTTGCAGCAACGCTGAAAGCCCATTACCCCTGCCGGGCCTTTAATTAGATGTTATGAAAAGTCTATCCCAAGATAAGCCGCTGGGGATCGCATTTTTCACGCAGAATTTGAAGCTCGTATTCTGTCGGCGGTTCCACTTCCTTTGCCCGCGATACATCAATCTCAAAGCCCATGTTGTCGAGAATCTTTTGAGGGGTTATTCCGGGGAAAAAGCCGGTAAGATACATCTCTTTTGTGGTTTCATCAAAGCCCATTGTAGCCATGTTTGTGATAACAGACGCGGGTCCTCCGGCGGGAAGTCCGGCTTTTTTCCGGCCGTCGGGGCCGTCCAGCCAGCCAGGGCTTGTGATATAGTCTAATTTTTGAACAAACTTCCGTTTTTCGTGCTGCATGAAGGTGATGGTTCTGCCTACAAACGAGGCAACGTCGCAGGCGCCGCCGCTTCCCGAAAACCTGACCTTCGGCTTGAAATAATCCCCGATTGCCGTTGAATTCAGGTTGCCGTATTTATCAATCTGTGCTGCGCCCATGATGCCGACAACATGCGGTCCTGTAACCCGGTTCTGCATGGCGGCAAAGGCATCGGCCAGGTTTCCGTTTACCGATGTCCAAAACATCACCCGGGAATCCGACACGGCAAGAGGAACCTCTTCAAGAAGGGAATCTATCGCTCCGGTTTCAAAAAAAATAACGCTGTTAGGGGCTGATATGTTTTTGGCAGCCATAGCGGCAACCATGGAAATGCCGGTGCCGCAAAAGACAATATCGCCGTCCCTGATTTCGCGGGCAGCAGCAATTGTCATAAGCTCTTTCAGGGTATAATCGGGCATCGTCATCTCCTGTCCAGTCCGACTGCATAGCCGGTTCTCTTATCAGCTCTGATCTTTTCAAGCCGACCCCTTCCTACCTTATCCAGCAGCGCCTTGTGGTCTTTTAATCCATAGATAAAATCCTCAAGGTAGGTTTTGTAGAGCCTGTCATCTTCGGCATATCTGCGGTATTCATTAAGATAATTGGGGTCATAATCATAATAGCGGTAACAGGCTGTAGGGTAGGCGCCATGGGGCACGTGTACCACGGCATCGACGCAAAAAGAGGGGATCTGGTTCTGATCCGGATTTGCTTTCAGGATATCCGGCTCCACCAGTTCCTCGCAGGTCACGATAACATGCTTTGCGGATTTGGCCTGCTCGACATCCGAAAAAATGAGGCCCTCCATCCGCACTGTACCCTCCCTGTCCGCCTTCTGGGCGTGGATTATTGTAACATCACAGTTAATGGCCGGAACAAGAACAAGTTTGGGGGCATCTCCCCATGAACCGAACGGGTTATCCATCACCATAAGCTTCTGATCCGGAATCCTTGGATCTGCCGCCCGCATTTCGGAAGAGAATCCCCATTTTGCGATAATATCGGTGCCCAGTGAGGAGCGTGTCGGCAAAAACGGAACGCCCATCGCGCCTGCAAGAAACCTCAGCGTCATCTGATAATTGGAATAATCCTCTACTGCAATTTCGCCTTTCTGAACCGCCTTTTTAAACCGGACACAGGTCGGGGCAAAGCGTCCAGTCCCGGCGTAGGCGATTTCGAGCCGGGAGACACAGCCTGCGCCGATAAGCTCATCGACTCCCTGACCGTTTGAATGGGCATAGAGGTGAAGATTGTCTATTCTCTGCCGGATTATCTCATAGACAGCCGCCATCGGATTCCGGCTGGCGGTGAATCCGCCGATAGACATATGGCAGCCGTCCGCAACATATTTTCCGACCGCCTCTTTCAGTCTTATCGATTTGTCTTTACTTATATTCATCCCTGCGCCTTATACCGCTGCCGCCTTTAAGCCGGCGTTCAAAAATAACCGTAACATTGAAATGCCGTGACCGGCATAAGGAGCCGTAAGCCGTGACTGGCATAAGGAGCCGTAACAAAATGGTCAGAAATGTAATTGTTATTTTGTAACGGCTCCTAACAAAATAGCCAGAAATGTAATTGTTATTTTGTAACGGCTCCTAATTGCAACTTCTGCTTCAGGTAAACCAGTGCTACAAGGGCAATACCTACCGCATCCGACCAGTAAGCCGGATAGACCAGCAGAAGTGCGCCTGTTACAAGAATGATCCGCTCCAACGCATTTGTTTTTTTAAGAAGCCATCCTGAAGCCGCTGCAGACAGTGCAAAGATTCCGGCAAATGAAGTCAATATGACCCATGCGCCTTCAGGTACGCTGCTCCCTTTTAAAAGCAATGCCAGTCCCGATGGATGAAGGATAAACATAAATGGAACAATAAACGCTGCCGCCGTATATTTCCAGGCATACATGGTTGTTTTATACGGGTTTCCGCCGGTCAGGGCGGCGGCCGCAAAGCACGAAAGCGCCGTCGGCGGAGAGACTTCAGACAGCACCGCATAATAGAAGACGAACATGTGCGCGGCAAAATCCGGAACTCCGAGCTGAATGAGCGCCGGCGCAGCGATGACCACGGCAATGATGTAGGAGGCGGTCACCGGAACGGCCAGTCCGATCACCCAGACAATCAGGGCCGTATAGATCGCAGTGAAAAAAACGCTTCCGCCGGCATAGGCGATAACGATGGAGCTGAACTTTAACCCCAGGCCAGTCAGGGTCACTACCCCCACAATGATTCCGGCAGCCGCACAGGTAGAGGCGACCGGAAGAACCCCTAAAGCCCCTCTTTTTAAGGCGTTTATGAGTTTTTTGGGATAAAGGGCTGTATCGCTTCGAATAAAACTGACTGCAAATGTGATCACCGTCGCCCAAAAGACGGACATGATGGGTGAAAAGCCTATGACCATGATCACAACGATGGAGATAAGAGAGATGAAGTGAAATCCGTAGCGACAGGTCAATTGCCACAGGCTGTATGTTTTATCAAATGCAATTTGTTTGACGCCTAACTTCCTGGCATCCAGTTCCACCATTAAAAAGATGGACCAATAATAAAGACAGGTTGGAACGGTCGCCATGAGGATGACATCCAAATAGGAGATCTTTAAGAATTCTGCGATAAGAAAGGCGGCTGCTCCCAGGACAGGCGGGGAGAGGATGGCCCCAATCCCCCCGGCGGACAGAAGCCCTCCGGCAGCCTCTTTGCTGTAGCCGGCCTTTGCCAGCATGGGATAGGCGACCGATCCCAAGGTGACCGTCGTTGCCACCCCGCTTCCGGAGGGGCCTCCCAGGAGAAAAGATGCCAATGTTACGGTTCGACCGGCCCCGGTCGTCTTTCCTCCCATGGCTGCAAAAGAAAAATCGATAAAGAACTTTCCGGCGCCGGAGAATTCCAGAAAGGCGCCCCAAATGGTGAACAGGATGATGAAAGTCGAGGAAACATCTATCGGGACGCCGAAAATTCCCTCCAGGGTCATATACATATGGCCCACGATGCGATCGATGTCATACCCCCGATGGGTCCAGGGATTGGGGAGATACGGCCCTATGAATGCATAAACGATAAACGTTATGACGATTGCAGTCATGATCCAGCCGCTTGATCGCCGGGTTGCCTCCAATATCAGAAGGATAAGAATGATTCCGAAAAACTTGTCCCAAAAATTTGGAACAGCGGACCGGTATATAAAATCTTCAAAATCGACCAGCATATAAACGATGACGGCAATTCCGAGAAGGGAAAGAAGAACGTCAAACCAGGTGATCTTGTATTTAAATCGTTTAAAGGATGGAAAAATCAAGAAGGAAAGGAATAAGACGAACATGACATGGATTCCTCTCAGAACCTGGGTCATGACGATGCCGACGGCGGCATAGAGGTGGATGAGAGACATCGCCACCGCCACCACCGTGATAAAAATTTCCATCTTTCCTGCAAACCGGCGCGCAGGTCCTTCTTCCTCTTCGATATACTTCTCAGCTTCTTTAAGGGCTTGTTCGGTGATGATCGGTTCCTGATCGTCCCGTTGCCTTTCCTCTTCCATCTGTCTTTCCTTTTCAGTGTTAATTATTGCACAGCATCAGGAGAAGATAGTTGCCCAAATGCATGGATTCGGCGCTGAGTTGAATGCTGTTCCCCTTTTCTCCAATTTCGTTCAGATATATTTTCTTTTCTCCGATCCTCAATCCCTGTCCTTCTACCATTCCCTTTTTAAAAATAAAGGAGGCCCCCAGATTCTTGTTCATCGGATGGAGTTCTTTGGTATCATCGAACCCATAATATCCCATTACCGCGGGACTTTTCGTTCTTACCCCCTTAAGGATGATCGTATCTCCTTTAATCTGGAATTCTTCGGAGACGGGTTCATCGTAAATCGAGTTAATATAAAATATGGAAAAAGACCCGGAGGGACCTGTCCTTATGCGGAGGGTCCGCGAATGATTCAGGTTCTTGACTTGAAGGACGGTTACCTTTTTTACAAAGAAAAAAACCCCTCCTGCTAAGATTAAAATGCCAATCACCAGCAGGAAGGGTCGGGTTGTTAGTTTCAATTATTTAACCTTGATTCCTTTTTCTTTAAAATATCGGACTGCTCCGGGATGAAATGGAATCGGAGACCCGTCAGCCTGAGATTCCAGGGCCAGGTTTTTTGCCTCACTATGGACGGTTATCAGTTCTTTTTGATGCTCAAAAAGAGTTTTTAAAACATCATAAACCTCGTCATCTTTCATTTTCTCATTGCAAACCAATAAATTCCAAACCAAGGCAATTGAGACATCTTTACCCTCTCCAGGGTAAGATTTTGCAGGAACCACTCCTTTAACATAAAGAGGGCCATACTTTTCTCTCATTTTCGCGACCGCGTCACCGTGGTCGATCAGCTTCATTTTGATTCCCGGGGTGGCGCCCAGATCGGTAACCGAAGCAGTGGGAATCCCGCCGTCCCAGAAGTAGGCGTCGATCTTCCTGTCTTTTAAAGCGCCGGCGGACTCAGCAGCGCCCAATTTATCCCTTTTCATATCTTTGTCCGGATCCAGTCCATAGGCCTCCAAAACCCTCAAAGCCTTTATCTCGGTTCCGCTCCCCGGCGCTCCGGTCGAAACCCTTTTCCCTTTCAGGTCGCTGACCTTTTCAATACCGGCACCCTCAATTGTCACGATATGCATATTATTCGGATAGAGAACCGCTACGGTTCTGAGAGGGATCTTGGCTTTGAACTTTCCTTTACCTTCAAAGGCATCCCATCCAACGTCCGCCATGATAAATGCCAATTCAGCCTTTCCGGCTCCCACCAGAAGGCAATTATCCACGGAAGCGGCCGTCACTTCCGCAGTTACTTCCATATAGGGGATATTTTTAGATAAAATATTGGCCATCCCTCCGCCCATGGGATAATACACGCCTCCTGTTCCTCCTGTAACAATTGACAAACGAACCGTTTTTTGAGCCCATGCCGATGGAACAACAAATACGAACGCCACAACGAGTCCCCATATTACAAAGCGTTTCATCATGCCCCCTCCTTTTAAAAGATTGTAAATAATGATGAACTCGTAAAAAGTCGAAATATGCTCACTTAATGAGCTTTTTGGGGATTTTTAAGTCACTTCGCTAAATCACAAGAACTCGGGCTAACGCCCTCAAACAGCTTGTGATTTTT
>JAUYEO010000213.1 GCA_030689795.1 Desulfobacterales bacterium
CAAACTGGTCGAGGTCGGCCGGCATCCAAATATAGAGATTCTGACTTTTACTGAAGTTGACCGCGTAGAAGGAGAAGCAGGGGATTTTAAGGTTACCCTGGTTAAGAAGCCCAGATACATTAAAGAGGACAAATGCACAGGTTGTACGACCTGTGTAAAATACTGCCCGGTTCAGTATCCTGATAAATTTAATCAGGAAATATCGGAGAATAAGGCCGTACATGTGTACTTCTCTCAAGCAATTCCCCTTGTCGCGTATATTGATGAAAGCTGTCTTTACCTTAAAGATAAAAAATGTGATATCTGCAGAGGCGTATGTCAGACAGGCGCCATAGATTTCAAACAAAAGCCGGAGAAGGTTGAAGTAAATGTAGGGGCGATAATTCTGTCTTACGGCATTGAGCCTTTTGATCCTGCGGTGAAGGATGAGTATCGCTACGGAAAGATGCAGAACGTTATAACCAGTATGGATTATGAACGGCTGTTATCCTCCACCGGACCATACGAAGGTTTGGTTCTGCGTGCTTCCGACAAGAAGCATCCCCAAAAAATAGCCTGGATTCAATGCGTCGGTTCCAGACGGGTTACTCCGGGCGAGAACAGCTATTGCTCAGGCATATGCTGCACCTATACCCAGAAACAGGTGATTTTGACAAAAGATCATGACGCAGAGGCAGAGTGCACAATATTCCATAACGATATTCGTTCACATGGCAAGGATTTTGAGCGGTACTACCAGAGAGCGGAACAACTTCCCGGGGTTAAATTTATTAGAAGCTACGCATCCATCGTTAGAGAGATACCGGAAAGCAAGAATGTCGTTCTAAGATATGCTACTACCGATGATGGCGTAAAAGAAGAAAATTTCGATATGGTGGTATTGTCCGTTGGATTGAATCCTCCTGCTGATTATAAAAAGCTGGCAGATAAATTCGGCATAGAGCTTAATTTACATGGATTCTGTAAAACAACTCATTCCAATCCTATGGCGACCACCAGGCCCGGGATATTTGTAAGCGGAGCCTTCCAGGGCCCTACAGATATCCCCGAGTCGGTTTTTACCGCCAGCGGGGCCGGCGCCCAATGTGGTGAATTCCTTGACTACAGGCGAGGGAAGCTGGCCAAAGAAAGGATATATCCGCCGGAAAGGGATGTCTCCGGAGAGGATCCAAGGATAGGCGTCTTTGTGTGTCATTGCGGGGCCAATATCTCAAGCGTCGTAAATGTTCCTTCCACGGTTGAATATGCTTTAACCTTACCCAACGTAGTCTACGCTCAGCAACAGCTATTTTCATGTGCTACTAATTCTGCCAAGGAAATAACAGACCTGGCAATGGAAAAAGGGCTCAATCGAGTGGTTATCGCGGCATGTTCCCCCAGGACCCTTGAACCGTTATTCCGGGACACCCTTCGGGAGGCAGGACTTAATCAATATTACTGTGAGATGGCCAATATCAGAGAACATTGCTCCTGGGTCCATTCCAGGCAAAAGGAAGAGGCCACCCAAAAGGCAAAGGATATCATCCGGATGTCGGCAGCGCGAGCCCGCTATTTGGCGCCATTACAGGAATTTGATCTGCCGGTAAACAAGGCGGCTTTAGTGGTTGGAGGCGGTATAGCCGGCATGACTTGTGCCCTCTCCATAGCCAACCAGGGACATGAAGTTCACCTGGTGGAAAAGGATAAAGATCTTGGGGGGATGGCGCGGCGACTTCACACCACCCTGGAAGGCATGGATGTTCAGGCGTATTTGAATGATATGATACGCGAGGTATATAATAACCCTTTGATACATGTATCACATGAAACCACCATCACAGACGTTTCCGGTTATGTGGGGAATTTCATAACCACGGTGGTAACCAAAGGAAGAGTCAAGGAGATAAAACATGGCGCATCCATAATTGCCATAGGCGCTGATGCATATAAACCTGTCGAATACCTTTATGGAGAAGATGACAGGGTAGTGACCCACATTGAGTTAGGGGAGCGGATTGCCAAAGGAGAAGAAAAGGTAATTAATGCAGAGAGTCTGGTAATGATTCAATGTGTTGGATGCAGAAATGTGGACAGAAATTACTGCAGCAGAGTCTGTTGCAGTCATGCCATAAAAAACGCCTTGAAACTAAAAGAGAAAAACCCGAAGATCGACATCCACATTCTCTTTCGGGACATGAGAACGTATGGGTTAAGAGAGGATTTTTATCGGAAAGCATCAGAGAAAGATGTAAAGTTCATCCGTTATGAGCCGGAGGATAAACCCCTTGTGGAGGTTGCCGTAGAGGAAGGTAAGCCTGTTTTAAGGGTTACCGTAACCGATCCTATATTGGGGAAGAAGCTTGTTATTGATGCCGATTACCTCTCTTTGGCTGCTGCTGTTATTCCCTCCGCATCAACCAGGGAAGTAGCCGGATTATTCAAGGTAACTTTGAGCCCGGATAAATTTTTCAAAGAAGCCCATGTCAAATTAAAACCTGTTGAGTTTGCCGCAGATGGCGTTTATCTTTGTGGAACGGCTCACTATCCCAAGCATATAACGGAAACGATCAGCCAGGCTTATGGCGCTGCCGGCCGGGTCTTAACGCTTCTCTCAAATGATACAGTCGTTGCCTCAGGTTCTGTTTGCGAGGTAACAGAGAATGATTGTGTATCGTGCGGGGCATGTATTACAGCTTGCACGTACGGTGCGATAGAATTTGTTGATACGCCAAAAGGCATAAAGGCCCGGGTGAATCCCATTCTATGCAAGGGAGATGGCGTATGTAACGCAAAATGCCCAACAAATGCTATTGTACTAAAGCACTTTACCGACGAAGAACTCTTGAGCCAAATTGATGCGGCGGCTGCATAGGAAGAAATCATACAATAAATTGATGCGGTGGTAGACAATTGCTGATGGAAGACCACTAATTGAGAATTCAGGAGTCAGAATAAAAAAGGATTTTTTCCGATTTTATATTCTGAATTCTGAATTCCGACTTCTGAATACTCTCTGTAAGAATCCAACAAACGAGGTGAGAGCGAATGAGTACAGGTTTTGAATTTAAACCAAGAATATTGGGTTTTGTATGTCATTGGTGAGCGTACGGCGCTGCTGACCTTGCTGGAGTTTCCAGACTGCAATATACGGATGAAATCAGGCTGATCCGCGTTATGTGTTCCGGTAGAGTCGACCTGGAGTTTATACTCAGAGCCTTCTCAAACGGGCAAGACGGCGTGTTGATCGGTGGTTGCAAGTTAAATGAATGCAACTATGTCACTCATGGGAATTATGATGCCTTAAGTAATGTGTATCTATGTAAAAAAATAATGGAACAGATGGGCCTGAACCCGGAAAGGCTGAGGATCGAATTTATGTCCGGCGCTGATGGAAATCTTCTGGCCGAAGTTACTAATGATTTTGTCAGGAAGGTGAAGGCGTTAGGACCACTTGGCAAAGGCGAAGAGATAGGCAAAAAGGAATTAAAGTTTAAACTTGAAGCAGCTAGAAAATTAGTCCCCTACATTAAGCTGGTGGAAAGGGAGAGGCTGAGAGTACCTGTTAAATCGGAAGAAGCGTATAATAAATATTTCACCAGTGACGAGGTTAACAGGTTATTTGATGAATTAATTGGTGATAAATTGTCAATAAGCCAAATTTTGTTGCTCCTGCGGGAAAAACCCCTTTCGACTGGTAACATTTCAGAGAAGTTAGGCCTGAACCCGTCTGAAGTATCGCGACATATGAAAAGTTCATCAAGGCATGGATTCGTCAGATACGATGTAGGCCGGAAATGCTATACGCTGGCGTAAGGTGACTGTAGTGGAACGATGCATTGTTCCCTGCTTGGCAGTGGATCAGGCGAAGGAAGAAGGGCAGGATAACGTCTATGGATAATGATAGAGTCGATCATATTATTGATAAACATCAGTGCGAGCCCAGTTCTCTCATTCAGGTCTTGCTGGAGATTCAGAGCGAAAACAATTGGCTCCCCAAAGAAGCACTTGAGCGGGTCAGCGAAAGATTGCAGGTACCGTTTACCCGGATTCAGCACATAGCCACCTTTTATAAAGCGTTTAGTTTAGTTCCTAAAGGGCGTCATGGAATTCACATTTGTATGGGCACGGCCTGTCATGTTCGCGGTGCGACGCGTGTTCTCGACACGGTGGAAAGCCTGACGGGAATTAAGCCCGGGGAAACGGATTTGAATATGAATTTCAGTCTGGAAACTGTTAACTGCCTGGGCTGTTGCGCTTTAGGACCGGTAATGGAAATCGACGGCAAGACTCACGGCAAGATGTCGCCTGCCCAGACAGCGGACGTGCTAAAAAACTATGAGTAGGGGAAAATTATGGCGCGATTGAATTCGCCTGAAGCGCTAGAACGTTTCAGACAAGAGATATTATCGAAAAGGGATCCGAATAAACCCTGCATTACTCTGTGTTCCGGATCTGCCTGTCATGCCTCCGGGAGTGGAGAAGTTGCTGCAGCGCTTGAAGCGGAGATTAAAAAGCAAGGCTTGAGTGATGCGGTGGAGATCAGAAGGACCGGTTGTCATGGTTTTTGTGAAAGAGGACCTATCATCGTTATTCACCCCGATGAAATCTGTTATTTTCAGATTACGCCGGATGACATTCCTGAAATTATCTCCAAGACGATAAAAGAAAAGAGCGTCATAGAGCGCTTACTCTATACCGACCCCGGCACCAATAAAAAGATAATTCACGAGTCGGAAATACCGTTCTACAAGAACCAGCAGCGGCTTGTTTTCGGTTCCAACGGCAGTATCGATCCCAAGAGCGTCGATGACTATCTGGCGATCGGCGGCTATGCTGCTTTGGCCAAAGCACTTTCCCGGATGACCGACGAAGAAGTATTAGGAGAAGTAAAAAAATCCAACCTGAGAGGAAGGGGGGGCGCCGGCTTTCCTGCAGGGAGTAAGTGGGAAGGTTCCCGCAACGCCCCTGAGCCGATTAAATATGTGATCGTAAATGCAGACGAGGGAGACCCCGGCGCTTTCATGAACAGGTCGCTTCTTGAAGGAGACCCCCATGCCCTTGTGGAAGGCATGATAATCGCAGGACGGGCAATCGGAGCGACAAAGGGATACATCTAT
>JAUYEO010000223.1 GCA_030689795.1 Desulfobacterales bacterium
TAACCCAAGTTCGCCAATTTCTTTTATAAAGTAAGGCGCAGTGGCCCTTTCTGGTCGGTTATCGTCACTACTCATTTTACAGTATAGGTGCGACGGCCAAGCGGATTGCCCGACAGGCCGAGACAGTGGTAGATCAACTGATGATCCGGTTCCGGCCTGCTGCTTAACCGCAAATGGCATCGTTGGAGTTCCTGTTGTTCTTTGACATTATATTCCATGGTCAATCGCTGATGGGTCGATAGATTCCGGCATATGTTCTGCCAACAGCGATGATCGCCATTTTGCCGTAGCCGATGTTCAATAATGTGCAGAATATGATAGGCTATGACAGATATAAAAAGATGTGCATCGGCGCGTTGCTCCGTCTGATGAAAATTCGGTCGAAGCCCAAGCGACGATTTCAAGCTGCGAAAGGATCTTTCTATCCGGGTCAGCATCATATAGGTCTGCCAGATCTCTTTGTCATTGAGATCCACCCGATCCGTGCGAAGAACATAGCAGCCCTCGAAAGCCTCATGTTGACCGGCGCCATTTCTCTTCTTCCAGATGATGTCTGTTGCCTTGAGCAATTTTAACGAGACGGCTTGTTTTTCAGGAACGACTTCCACATCATGGAGCTTGGATGCCCTCGGATACTTTTCCCGAAGCCTTCCAATCATCTCCATAACTTTGCCGTAGAGCTTGGTATGCCCTTTTTTCAAGAGACCGTTTCTGTAATATTCAAGCCGTTCCAAAAAGAGCTGCTCCTGCCGGCCGCGGATGCCCTTGTCCTTGGCTACTCTGCCTGTACTCCGACAAAGCAGCAAAACTTCGCCGTCCTGATCTTTTCGTTTGACCTCAATTTTAAATTCATCCTCTTGCCGAATCACCGTCATGTTGTTTGTATCGGCAGGCTTAAAATTCCCCTTGCCCCGGTTTACAACAATGTAGTGAAAACGGTTTTCTCTCAAATAGGCAAGATTGTCTTTTGTGGCAATGCCGGCATCCATGACCACGGTGCGGTTTTTTGCAAGATCGGGACGCAGGCCAACCAGCGATTCGATCATCTCGGCAAGCGTTTTCGTCTCCTGTTGATTTCCCGGATACAGACGGCTGTATTTGACAAAACCCAGCTCATCGATGATCAGCGCCAACGTCAAAAGCCTGCAGTCCGACCGCTTTTGCTTGGATCGTCCGAATTTGGCTTTTGGGTTGCCCAGAACCTGCCCTTCAAAGTGGGTGTTGGTCAGATCGAAAAAACACAGCGTTTCCGATAAAGTGAAAATCTCTTTTTCCGTCTTTGACAAATGCGCTTCGATTGAATCTTTGTGCTCGAATAAGACATCCGTGGCACGATAAAAGGAATTTAAGGATCTCTTCACGGGGCTTCCTATAAGTTCATATGCGGCTGATCGGTGCTCAGCCCACTGCCAGGTCTGTCTTTCGCTGGCCGGAAAAATCAGCCGTCCAAGGACCAGTGTTTCGATGATCATCTGATTCTGCGGCGTCACCCCCTCAGAACGAAGCAATTGGTTCAGGCCAAGCTCTTTCCAGATGCTGTGGCAGACATACTCCGGGCCAAGACTTCTTGACTCTGACGCTTCGATAGAGGCTACATCAACGTGTTGGTAATCAGGCGCCGCTGAGGCATCAAGAGCTTTTGACAGCGACTCTTCTTTCGATCTTTTTGCAAGAATGCTGCGTACCGCCTGCTGGGCATGCCGCGTAATTTTAGGGTCCGGGCTAAAGAGGGACTTTTGTCCAGTAAGCAGAGCTTCAATGCAGTTGGCCAGTTCCTTGTACTTATCCTGTGGGATGTCCAGAGCGCCCAGATTGAGAATCAACTGCTGCCGAGGCCCCTTTTCGGTGCGGACATTTTCGACCAAGTGCAGATACTCGTATGACTTTTTCCCGGGCGCGTTTTGTTTTTTGACCTTTTTAATGTACATGATTTGGCCAAATAGCACAGCGGGCGCAGCGTGTCAATATAAATATTTATCTATGGGTCACTACATTGACCATACAAAGTATAGGTTATAATCATTTCAGATAGTTGAAAAGCATGAACCCGTGATTTATGGCAGAAAAAGCCGCTCCGATCATAATTTTGGCGAACTTGGGTTA
>JAUYEO010000225.1 GCA_030689795.1 Desulfobacterales bacterium
TGACCGGGGGTAGCGACCTCGTCCATAACAACATGGGCAGTTATTTGTAAAGGCGGGGCAGTTATTTGTTAAGGCAGGGCGGATTAAAAGAGGCTAAGCGTCATTTTTTAGAAGCTCTTGTGATAAACCAGCGTTACGAAGAGGCTCTCAATAATATCGGAATTATCTCTTACAGTGAGGGGAAATATAATGAGGCCATAGATTATTACCTGAAAGCATTGAAAGTAAATCCGGATTATCCTGATGCGCACAACAATCTGGGTGTGGCGATGATTTCAATAGGGAGAATGGATGATGCCATCTCCCATTTTAAAAAGGCTCTCATAATAAACCCTGAATACGAGGGGGCCTTTGGAAATTTAAAAAAAGCCTTGAAGATAAAAACCGATTCTGACAAGAAGGGGAATAACATGAAGAAAGAAAAATAAAACGCTCTTGTCTGCTTGATAATTTGATGTGAATAGTGAAAAGTAAACAGTGAATAATAAGGCTGAAGTTACCTATGGTCTTAAGGCAATTATAATAGTTGGCCAGAAAGGCAGATAATGCATAATTTTACCGTTTCCGTTATAATGCCCGCCTGTAATGAAGCAGAAACCATCGGGGTTCTTGTTTCCAGGATAAAAGAACTTTATCCTGATTTTGAAGTTGTGGTTATCAATGACGGTTCAAGCGACAATACAGCTGAAGTTGCTAAAAATGCAGGGGCTCATGTATACAGCCATCCCTACAATATAGGCAACGGCGCGGCGATCAAAAGCGGAATAAGAGTTGCGTCGGGTGATGTGCTGGTTTTCATGGATGCCGACGGTCAGCATGACCCTGCTGATATTGCCGGGTTGTTAAAATATATGCCTGATTATGATATGGTGGTCGGAGCAAGGTCTGTCCGGGATCAGGCATCGGTTGGGCGCGCCATAGGGAACAAATTTTACAACTGGCTGGCGTCGTATGTCGCAAAGTTTTACATTCAGGATCTGACGTCGGGATTTCGTGCAGTAAAATCAAAGATAGCAAAGAATTTTTTATATCTTATTCCCAACACATACTCATATCCGACTACACTTACTCTAAGCGTATTAAGAAGCGGATGGTCTCTTAAGTTTATTCCGATAAAAATAAAGGCAAGAAGTGCGGGAAAGAGCAGCATTAAGTTGATCAGAGATGGAGTGAGGTTTTTCATGATCATAGCAAAAATATGCACTCTATATTCCCCTTTGAGAATATTTCTTCCAGTCAGCTTTACAATATTCATGACAGGATTTTTGTATTACATGTTTACCCTGATTACATATGGCAGGTTTACAAACATGAGCGCGCTCCTCATAACGACATCCATAATCGTTTTCATGATGGGGCTCATATCCGAACAGATATGCCAGATGCGCTACGAAAGGCGGGAAGTGGATCGTTCCCTTATCATAAAAGAATAAAAAAACGGCGGATTCAGAGGTATGAAACCGCTTCAAAAATAGCTTGTTCCGTCCCAGCAGTGCGTGCAGAGTTTTTCTTTCGGAAGTCCTATTGCATTGATCAGATCGCCGAGTTTCTGGTAGTTTAATGTTGTCAGTTTCAGGTGCCGGCATATCCTGCCCGTCATTTGCCGGTTTTTTTCAGAGCCTGCGACAGCATATTCTTCAAGATTTTTATCCTCACGCCCTTCAATCTCCAGGATAACCTTTCTTCCTGCAAGGTCAAGCGTAGACCTTGATGTGGAGAAGTTCAGGAACACGCAAGGATAGATAAGGGTAGGGCAGGCCGGTCGCATATGAACCTCAAGCGCACCGCAGTCGTATAAAATTTGTATATTGTCTTTGAGCTGAGTCCCTCTTACGATAGAATCTTCGCAGAAAAGGATTTTCTTCCCCTCAATAAGTTTTTTAACGGGGATAAGCTTCATCTTTGCGACAAGATCCCGCATTTTCTGGTTCTGGGGCATAAAGCTCCTTGGCCATGTCGGGGTATATTTTACAAAGGGTCGCACATAGGGGACTTTTTTCTCGTTGGCATATCCTATTGCGTGGCCTATCCCGGAATCGGGTATTCCGGCAACGCAGTCGATTGCAACATTGTCATTTTTTGCAAGAGCGCTCCCGCACCTGTTTCGGACGTATTCAACATTGATTCCTTCATATTCGGAGGCAGGATAGCCGTAATATACCCACAGGAATGAGCATATCTGCATTTTGTCTTCCGGCTCTTTTTTCCGGACACAGGCATCGTGTGTAAGAAAAACGATTTCACCCGGGCCGAGGAATGTTTCTGTTGAGAAGCCCAGGTTAGGGAATGCGCAGTTTTCCGAAGCAACAGCAAAGGAACCCTCTTTTTTTCCGATAACAAGAGGCGTTCTGCCCAATTTGTCCCTTGACGCAAAAATGCCTTTATTTGTAAGAAGAAGGATTGAACAGGATCCCTTGATGAGTTCCTGGGCTCTCTTTATGCCATTTTCAAAAGAGTCTTCTTCACAAATCAGCATAGCAACAAGTTCCGTAGGATTGGTTTCCCCTCCGCTTGTTTCGGAAAAATGCATTTTTTTGTTAAAGGCTGTTTCAGAGAGCTCATCGATATTATTCAGCTTTCCTACGGTAGCTATTGCGAAAGTTCCAAGGTGTGATCCTATGATAAGAGGCTGGGAGTCGTTGTCGCTGATGACACCGATTCCCATGCTTCCTTTGAATTTTGGAAGTTCAGGCTCAAACTTTGATCTGAAATAATTATTTTCTATGCTGTGTATGGCCCTTTCGAAACCCTTCCTGTTCCAAACCGCAAGACCTCCGCGTTTTGTTCCAAGATGTGAATGGTAATCAGTTCCGTAAAAAATATCATTTACACAGTCATCTTTTGATACTACGCCGAACAATCCTCCCATCTTTATATCCTTCCATTAAAAAGGTAACAACTCAGCCGCCGATCTACACTGATCATCACTGATATTTTTTCTTTTATTATATAACTACTCAGGTTATTTAGACTGTAGGCCTTTAGGCTGTAGACTGTTAGCTAAACACCCACAGCCTAAAAGCCTACAGTCTATCCACCTTAGCAGTTTATTTCTTTACATTTAAATCTATCTGCGTTCATCTGTGTGAATCTGTGGCTGAATAGTTACTTAAAAAATACGGTTGAATTCAGTTCTTTTTGTCTTGATTTTAAAAGGTGCTCAAACTAACATACTTTAATTAGTATTGCTAATATTTTTCAAATTACCCGCAATATATTTTAAACTACCCGTTTTTTAAAATCGAAAAGAAAACATAATTTAACAGGGTTCATTAAAATTAATTAAAAAGGAGTAGCTATGCCGAGGCGCAACGACATTAAAAAAATTCTTATCATTGGTTCAGGACCGATTATTATCGGACAGGCTTGCGAATTTGATTATTCCGGCACACAAGCATGCAAGGCATTGCGTTCGTTAGGCTATGAGATAGTCCTCGTCAATTCAAATCCGGCAACCATCATGACGGATCCGGGCATGGCGGATGCTACCTATATAGAGCCGCTCAACCTTAAGACTATAACCGAGATAATTGCTAAAGAAAGACCGGACGCTCTTCTTCCGAATCTTGGCGGACAAACAGGGCTCAATCTTTCTTCGCAACTGCACCACGCAGGCGTCCTTGAAAAATATGGCGTCAAAATTATCGGCGTGAATATTGATGCGATCGAACGCGGCGAAGACCGGCAGGCTTTCAAGGATACAATGAACAGGCTCGGAATTGACATGCCGAAAAGCAAAATTGTAAACAAGGTCGAGGATGCTGAAAAAGTTGCCGAAGAGCTCGGCTATCCGGTTGTAATACGCCCTGCTTATACGATGGGAGGGACGGGGGGCGGACTGGTTTATAATATTGAAGAATTGCGCACTGTAGCCGCACGCGGCCTGGCCGCAAGCTTTGTTCACCAGATCCTTGTTGAGGAATCGGTTCTTGGCTGGGAAGAGCTTGAGCTTGAAGTGGTGCGTGATGCAAAGAATCAGATGATTACAGTCTGCTTTATCGAAAACATAGATGCAATGGGCATCCATACCGGCGACAGTTTTTGTTCGGCGCCTATGCTTACAATAGATCCGAAACTACAGAAACGCCTTCAGGAGTATTCCTACGCAATAGTGGAAGCTATTGAGGTAATAGGAGGCACAAACATCCAGTTCGCACATGATCCGGAGACGGGCAGGGTGGTTGTAATTGAAATCAATCCGCGCACTTCCCGCTCATCTGCTCTGGCGTCGAAGGCTACGGGATTTCCCATAGCAAGGGTGTCATCGCTTCTTGCAGGCGGGTTGACTCTTGACGAGATTCCATACTGGCGAGACGGAACGCTTGATAAGTATACTCCATCAGGCGATTATGTCGTAATTAAATTTGCGCGGTGGGCATTTGAAAAATTCGAGGGTGTGGAGGACAGGCTGGGAACACAGATGAAGGCTGTCGGTGAAGTCATGAGCATCGGGAAAAACT
>JAUYEO010000227.1 GCA_030689795.1 Desulfobacterales bacterium
TAAAAGCAGGAGAAACGGTCGGCCTTGTCGGTGAGTCAGGATGCGGCAAGACAACCGTCGGCAGAGCTGTTTTAAGGCTTTATGAATTAACCGGAGGGGATGTGATATTTGAAGGGAAAAATATCTCCGGTATGCCGGAGAGTGAAATAAGGCCGCTCAGAAGAAATATGCAGATGGTTTTTCAGGATCCTTTCGAATCTCTCGATGCAAGACAGACTGTAGGAGATATTCTGGAAGAGCCGTTGATAATTCATGGAATTGGTTCCCCGTCAGCAAGGCGGAAGGAAGTGGAAAATCTTCTGTCACGCGTGGGAATGCCGGAAAGTGCGGTCACCCGGTTTCCGCACGAGTTTTCCGGCGGACAGCGCCAGAGAATAGGGATCGCAAGAGCGATAGCCTTGAAGCCCAGACTAATCGTCTGTGATGAGCCCGTATCGGCGCTTGATGTTTCAATCCAGTCCCAGATACTTAATCTTCTTCTTGATCTTCAGTCTGAGATGAACCTTACATATCTTTTCATCGCCCATGACCTTGCCGTAGTGAAACATATTTCAGATCATATTGCCGTCATGTATCTTGGAAAAATCGTCGAATATACCGATGCGGACACCATATATCAAAAACCGCTTCATCCGTATACCAAAGCTCTTATATCGGCGATTCCGGTTCCTGATCCTTCGGTGCGGAATAAGAAAACCGTCCTGTCCGGAGATGTGCCTTCACCCTTAAGCCCGCCTTCCGGATGCCGTTTTCATACCCGGTGCCCTGTTGCTTTTGACAGGTGCAGGACGGATGAACCGGAGCTTTTGCCGGCCCCGGGAACTGAAGGGGAAGAGCATCTGGCGGCATGCCATTTGGTGAATAGTTAAAAGAAAGGGGCAAAGGCACAGAGGCACAGGCACAAAGCGAACAAGGTTCTATCCTGGAACCCTTCCTCAAACCATCAAAAAACCTCTGCAAGATAAGATGCCGGTAAAACTTGACATGCAATATGATTCATGTAATACGACCAAATTAAAAAAATCAATTCTTATATTAACTAAGGAGGGAGATTGACACATGAGTAGTAACCCATCCAAGATCGATCCAAAGGAATTCAGAGATATAAACCCAGGTGAACGGCTTCTTATGGGGCCGGGGCCTAGCGACGTCCCTGCCCGGGTGCTGCAGGCCATGGCTGCCCCCTGCATCGGCCACCTGGACCCATATTTTCTGGGAACCATGAACGAAACCCAGCAGTTGCTTCGCCATCTTTTCCAGACTCAAAACGCTCTCACCATCCCGGTTTCGGCCACCGGCAGCGCCGGCATGGAAGCCTGCTTTGTCAATCTGGTAGAGCCAGGTGATGAGGTGGTTGTAGCCGTAAATGGGGTGTTCGGCGCCCGCATGTGCGACATTGTCGCCCGAATCGGCGGCAAGCTTATCAGGGTGGACTGCGAGTGGGGGCGGGCCGTTGACCCTCAGTCTGTGGCAAAGGCGGTGAAAGGCTGCAAACCCAAGGTTGTTGCCGTGGTGCATGCCGAAACGTCCACCGGCGCATGCACGCCTCTGGAGGATATCTCGAAGATCGCCCATGAAGCCGGAGCTCTTTTCCTGGTTGACTGCGTCACGTCTTTGGGCGGAATAAATGTTCCCGTCGACGAGATGAAGATCGACGCTGCCTACAGCGGCACCCAGAAGTGCATCTCCTGTCCGCCGGGGCTTTCTCCTGTGAGCTTCAGCGCCGCGGCCATTCAGGCACTGGAGAAGCGCAAACATCCGGTAGTGAGCTGGTATCTCGATTTCAGTATGGTGCGCGATTACTGGGGCAGCGAGCGCAAATACCATCACACAGCTCCGATCAACATGATCTACGCTATTCGCGAGGCGCTACGCATCATCGCCGAGGAAGGTCTGGATGCGCGGTTTGCGCGGCACCGACTGAATCACCGCGCCCTGGTGGCTGGCCTCGAGACTATGGGGCTTTCCATGCTTGTACCCGAGAAGGAGCGGCTTCCGATGCTCAACGCCGTCCGTATCCCGGACGGTGTCAACGACCTCAAGGTGCGCAAGGCTCTACTGAATGACTTTGCCATAGAGATCGGCGGCGGATTGGGCCAGTTCGCCGGCAAAGTGTGGCGCGTCGGCCTCATGGGCCATTCCTGCCGCCGCAAAAACGTCTTCCTGTTCCTTTCCGCGCTTGAGGCCGTGCTGAAAGCGGAGGGGTTCAAAGCCAGGCCGGGCGCCATTGATGCGGCAACGGCGGTTTATGTGGCCTCGTAAGATATTTTAGACAGGATTGACAGGATATTGCCTGCTTTTACCACCCTCCGCGAAGCGGATATGTATTTCGGGCCGCTCTTCCGGAGCGGTCTGACAAATCATCCTGTTAATCCTGTTAATCCTGGTGCGCGAGGCAAAGCCTGGTCAATCTTGTGAACTGAAAGGAGTTCACCTTGTAAATTGTCCG
>JAUYEO010000229.1 GCA_030689795.1 Desulfobacterales bacterium
CGACAGGTTCTGAGATATCATCATTACTCGATGAGCACCGAAAAGACCTACTGTGACTGGATAAGCCGTTATATCAAATTTCATCAGTGCAAACGGCATCCTTCTGAAATGGGCAAGAGGGAACAGGTTCTTGACATAAGCATTGACGAGCAGCTTTCACCTGTAAAAGCAAAAAAACATCACCGTCCTCCTATGGTCATGACCAAAAACGAAGTCAAAAAAGTGCTCGGCAATATCAGTGGTACACATCTGCTCATGGCGAAACTGCTTTACGGGTGTGGGCTCAGGCTCATGGAATGTGTACGCATGAGGATTCAGGATGTAGATCTTGAGAGAAATCTGATTTATGTGAGAGCCGCAAAAGGAAACAAGGATAGAACCGTAAATCTCCCTGCAATTATTAAGGATGAAATCAGTCATCATATAAGCAGAGTGCGGGAGCTTCATAACAAGGATCTTGCGGAAGGTTTCGGCGAAGTCTATATTCCTGAGGCTCTTTCAAGAAAATACCCGAATGCAAAACTAGAATTCAGATGGCAGTACGTTTTCCCTTCAAAAAAGATATCGGTTGATACGAGAAGCGGGATAGCACGAAGGCATCATGTTCTGGAATCCGGACTTCAAAAAGCTGTTAAGACGGCTGTCGACAGAGCGGGTCTCACCAAAAGGGTCAGTTGCCATACTTTCCGGCATTCTTTTGCCACCCATCTTCTTGAAAACGGCATCAACATTCGAGTTGTTCAGGAGCTGATGGGGCATTCAGATGTGAAAACGACTGAGATCTATACTCATGTCATGGAAAAAGATATTTCAAAAGCTTTAAGCCCTCTTGATAACCTGTGATTCTGAATACGAAATGACAAAGGTTGTTAAAATGCTAACCGGGTTAAACAATTAATTTTAGGACAGCCTGGGGTCAAACCTTGAATAGTTATTATAAAAGGTACGCAGGAGACGGGTGATTTCGCCTGTGTATGAAAAAAGGCGGCAAGGTATTAATAAAATACCTTGACCGCCTCTTATGTTTTTGAATTTGGTGGAGCTGAGGGGGATCGAACCCCTGGCCTCATGACTGCCAGTCATGCGCTCTCCCAGCTGAGCTACAGCCCCTATTTGTATCCGGCCAAGTAACAAAAAGAGCTAAGAGTGTCAACATCAAATTTAACAATTCCAAGTTAACTTGTTGACAAAATCCCGGACAGAAAATAATATCCAATGCTCTGAATCTGAGTAATGCCCGGCAAAAGCTGTTGATATTTTGACGGATATCAGTCATTATTATCCCATTCGGGGATTGGGAGGAACCCTCGCCTTTAGGCGAAGAGTTCAGTTCGAGTTTTGCCAGAAAAGGGTTCAAGCATTCAAGGGGTCAAGGGGTCAGGTGATGGAAGAAATGCTTTTCACTTGGACCCTGGAATCCTCGGCCCCTAAAACTATCGGCCTTAGCCGGTAGGGCGTTTATTCGTTTGAAATAAAAGGTTTTGTTTATGATAAGAAGCGCAGATACAAGGCGGACGGTCTCAGGCAACAGCCGTAAAAAAGCAGGCGCGGACGCGTTTAAGGAATTCGACGCGTCACAGTTATACTGTCCAAGATGCAAACGGGCGGTTCCTGTGAGAAAACGCCTGCTTCTGGTGCTTTCCGAGGGTGATAAATATGAATACCTGTGCACATTCTGCTCCGAATCGGTTGGGACAAAGATTGACAGGAAAGCTAAGCCATCAACTATAATTCGATAAATTATTAACCGCCGTGGACAATTTCCACGGGGAAAAAGGACTAGGGGATAATAATATGCTTGATTTTATGCGGAAACATGCCGGCTCCTGGATGATAAAAGGGCTTTTGGCAATTATTGTTATTGTATTTGTATTCTGGGGAGTCGGAAGCTTCCGTTCACGCCAGGCAGACAGGGTTGCTCTTATAAACGGAGAAGTTATTACAGTCCGTGAATATCAGGAGGCTTACAATAGCCTTGTTGAGCAGGTGCGCTCAAAGCTGGGAAACAATCTTAATGAAGAGACGCTGAAAACTCTTAATTTGAAGAAAAAGGCATTGGATCGTCTGATCGACAGAAGGCTTCTTGTCGGAGAAGCGGAGAAATTGAAATTCAGGGTAACCGATGAAGAACTGACCAGGACAATAGGAAAGATAAAGGCGTTTCAGGCGGACGGCGTTTTCCGCAAGGAGGCATATGAAAGAGTTTTGAGCCGTAATCATCTGACACCTGAAGAGTTCGAATCTTCCGTCAGGGAATCTCTCATGATTGAAAGAGTCGGCGCCTTCGTGACGGGCAATGTTAAAGTATCGGAGAATGAAGCCCTGGAATGGTTCAAGTGGAAAAACAGATCCGTAAATGTTGATTTTGTGCACTTTGATCCTGAAAAATACAGGGATATAAATCCTTCGCAGGGAGAGATAAAAGCTTTTTTTGACAAGAACAGGGAGAATTATAAAACCGAAGAAAAAGTAAAAATCAATTATCTGTTATTCGATTATAACGCTTATGCCGCAAAAGTTAAGGTGGAAGATAAGGATGTGAAAGAATTTTATGAAAACAATATCGATAAATTCAGACGCCCTAAAACAGTTGAAGCAAGCCATATTCTTTTTAAGATCGACGAGGGCGTGAGCGCGGCGGTGATTGAGAATACGAGGGGAAAGGCGGATAGTGTGTTGAAAATGATAAAAGAGGGACAGCCTTTCGGAGAGCTTGCGAAAAAATATTCCGATTGCCCCAGCAAGTCGGCAGGCGGGTATCTTGGGGCGTTTGAAAAGAAGGACATGGTCGAACCCTTTGCCGGCAAGTCTTTTTCTATGAAAGCAGGCGAAATAAGCGAGCCTGTACTGACAAAGTTCGGATGGCATATCATTAAAGTAGAGAAGATAAACGAAGAAAAAATATTCTCTCTTAAAGATACCGGGAGTGCGATCAGGAAAAAACTTGCCGACGAGAAGGCAAAAAAACTTGCGTACGGCGAAGCTGAAGCCGTTTCTGATACGGCTGTTAAAATGAATGATCTTGCAAAGGCGGCTGAAAAACACGGGCTTAAAATAATAACAACGGATCTTTTTTCAAGAAGAGATGCTCTCCGGGCAACCGGTACCGACATTCCTTCCCTGATGACATCCGGGGCTTTCGATCTGTCCGAGAAAGAGATAAGCGAGGTCAAGGATGTCGGCAGCGGTTGCTGTATTATAGAAGTCATGGAAAAGATCCTGCCGAAAACGTCCGATCTCAAGGATGTGAACGAAGCGGTAAGAGCGGATCTTGTCAAGGAGAAGCAGGATGAAAAAGCCGGAAAAGAGGCGGAAACCCTCCTCGCTGTTCTTAACAAGGGGGGGGAGATGCGGAAAGAAAGCGTCCGGTATGGACTTTCTCCGGAAGAAACAGGCTTTTTCAGGAGAAATGAAAATATGGGAAAAATAGGATATGAGCCGGAGCTTGCAGATGCCGCTTTCAAGCTTTCAAAGGATAAGCCTTTTTCTGAAAAACCGGTCAAGGGTAAGAAAGGCTATTATCTGCTTAAATTTACAGAAAGAAAGGATCCGGATACTGAGAGCTTTGGGAAAGAAAAGGAAAGCATGATAAAGACTCTGCTTGAGGAGAAAAAACTGAAAACTTTTGAAGCGTGGCTTGCAGGGGTTAAAAGCAGCAGTCAAATTATAATTGAAAAGGAATTTCAGGAATAAGCCGTTGGAATAAAATTGTGCTGAAAAAGGTGATTTAATGAGTACAAGTGATGAAAAAAAATACGAATATCATGCAAAGAAATGTCCGGAATGCATGACCTATATCCCGATTGATGCGGAGGTCTGTCCCGGGTGCAAAAGGCGGGTCGGCAAAATCATGGAATCGGGTATGGCCAGGAAGGCAATCGACTGGAAATCGTATATAATGTTGATTGTATCCTGGACTGCTCTCGCCGTTTATATCTGGTGGGCATTTTTAAAAGAGTAATCCGGTTGCAACAAACTGTTTTAAAAACGGTAACTATACGAGTCGAGCGAATATTGCCCCAGTATTCCGGTATCTATCGAATCGAGAAAACGGGAAGGGCGTTTGAGAACCATTCCTGTGCTTCTGTCATAAACCTCTTTCGGATATGTGAAATAGAGGCTCTTTTTTGCCCTTGTTGCCGCGACATACATGAGCCTAAGCTCTTCTTCAAGCTCTTCCGGGTTGTTTATGGAATGTGATGAAGGGAATCTCCCGTCGAGCGTCCATATGACAAATACTGTATGCCATTCGAGTCCTTTTGCGGAATGGATGGTTGAAAGAACAAGGTGGTCATTCCCGCTGGAATTGTCGGACAGCGAACCGTCAATGCTCGTGTTAGGCGGTTCAAGCGCCATATCGGCAAGGAACTCAGTCAGGCTGTTATATCTTTCCATGATTGACAAAAGATGCTCAAGATCTTTTTCCCTTTTGGGATAGTCGTCGAACTGTTCCTTCAGAAGCGGCAGATAATAATCAACTACAGCTTCTCCAATGTCCTGAACAGACATAATGCCGGGGTCTATTTTACTGAAAAGCTCTTTAAGCCGGCTTAAATTTTCGGAAGCGGTTTTTTGTATTTTAGCCGTCAGAAGGCCGGAATATCCGGAATTTTCCATTAATATTGCATCAAAGATATTTTTAGCGGTTTGCTGACCTATTTTATCCACAAGAAGAAGTAATCTCTGCCAGCTCAGCCTGTCTTTATGATTTATAAGAACTTTCAGATGGGCGAGGATATCCTTTATATGCGAGGATTCGACGAATTTAAAGCCCCCGACTTTTTTGAAAGGAATCCTGTTTCGTGTAAGTTCAATTTCAAGGTCGAATGAATGATATCCTGCCCTGAAAAGAACGGCTATATCATTCAGAGAAACATTGTTCCGGACCAGGTCTCCTATTTTTTCTACTATAAATCTTGACTGGCTGTTTTCAGTTGACGCGCGGACCAGAAGAGGCTTTGTCCCCCCGGTTCTTCTTGTGAAAAGGATTTTGGAATATTTTTCCGATGCCCTTTCGATGATGATATTGGTCAGATCGAGTATTGGCTGGTCGCTCCGGTAATTTTCTTCAAGGGCAATGATGCGGGTACCCGGAAATAACACTGGAAATTTCATTATGTTTTTGAAATTTGCGCCTCTGAATGCGTAGATACTCTGGGAATCGTCTCCGACCACCATTATGTTCCTGTTCCTGCCTGCGAGAAGAAATACTGTGTCCGCCTGAATTTTGTTGGTGTCCTGGTATTCGTCGACCATTATGTGTTCGTAAGAGGAAGAAATACTGTCCCGCAAATCCGAATGTTCTTCCATCAGTGTTTTGAAATGCACCAGCAAATCATCGTAATCCAGATATGAATGTTCTCGTTTCCGTTTTGCATACGCGTTGTATATCGCCGTAATGGTCTCCACCTCTTCAGAGAAATGCGGGTAATCGTCAAAGACAACATCTTCTATTGTCAGCACCTTGTTTACGGCCTTGCTGAAGATATTTGCGAGGGTCTGCTTTCTGGGGAATGATGCCTGTTTCGGATTATTAAGTTTCTCTTTTCTTATGATACCGATAAGAGCTTCCGAGTCAGCGCGGTCGAGAATGTTAAAACCGGAATCAAGCCCCATGCGGCGATGATATCTGCGGAGAATATAATTTGCAAACGAATGAAAAGTGCCTCCGGAAACTCTTTCGCACCGGTTGTCAAGAAGACCGGCTGCTCTTTTCAACATTTCCTGGGATGCCTTGCGCGTAAAAGTGAGAAGCAAAATAGATGAAGGGATTGTTCCTTCTTCAACAAGACGCGCAACGCGGTAAGTCAGGGTTCTTGTTTTTCCGCTGCCTGCTCCGGCTATAACGAGAAGGGGCCCTTTTGTATGTATTACCGCTTCATACTGTGAAGGATTGAGCTCTTTTTCATATGCGATTTGAAATTTATGCTTCATCTGATCTTTCTTTCCCCGGTAATTTAAATTGCAGCTTTCGCAGGCAAACTATCTGTACTGCGGCTCTGGTTGAGGGATGAGAGAATTTTGTTCAGTGAGGGAAACAACCCACCTGATTTGATTTTCTTTCATAAGAGATTTTTTTTGTCAACACATGTTCTTATATTGCAGATTTTGTTGACTTTTATTAAAGCATATAATATTAGCGATACTGAAAAGAAAAGTCGCAGGGAATATCTTGAAAATAATCAAAGGAGAGAAAAGATGAAAAAAGCTAAAAAGCAGGTAAAGCCGGTTAAAAAAGTTGCTGTCAAAACAAAGAAACCGGTCGCATTAAAGAAGAAGATAGTTGTAAAAAGTAA
>JAUYEO010000233.1 GCA_030689795.1 Desulfobacterales bacterium
GAAAAAAACCGATCCAGGTGATTGTTGAAACAGTCGTCGTGCGGTCCTGGTATGGCCCGAATAAAGATATTTTCAGGGTACAGAGGAACCCAGGGCAGACTCCGCGGTCTGTTCAGCAGTCGGCCTTCACCGTGCGGCAGAATGTCTTCGGATAAAAGAGGCCGTCCCTTCAGCCCGCCCAGAAGCCCCCCCACATAGGTGGAGCGGCTTCCCATCACTAAGGAGACGTCAATCCCGCCGCTGATGGCCAGGTATGCCCGGCAGCCGTTTTCCGCCATGCCCAGTTCAACCACATCACCAGGGCGCACTCGAATGGATGTCCATTCCGGGCAGGGCATTCCGTTTACCCGAAGGTTCATGCGTGCGCCGGTAACGGCCATATCGGCATCACAGAGAACATCCAGTTGCGCGCCGATCAAGGACATTTCCAGAACCGCGCAATCCGGTGAATTCCCCACCAGCCAGTTGGCGATTCGATGGGCAAAGTCATCCAGTGAACCCGAGACAGGAACGCCCATGTGATAGGCGTGGAACCGCCCCATGTCCTGGACGGTGGTGTATGATCCGGGTGAAATGATATGAAGAGCGTCTGTCATGGCATTTCAAGCCGGCTGATATGATTAAATTCATCGGACGACACAGACCGGAACCGAATCGTGTCGCCTGCCTGATACAAAATTGGCTGCGGACGTTCCGGCGCAAAAAGTCGAAGCGGGGTCCGGCCGATCAGGCGCCAGCCCCCCGGACTGGCCAGTGGATATACGCCGGTTTGAGCCCCGGCAATGCCCACGGAACCGGCGGCCACCCGAACACGGGGGGTTTCCAGTCTTGGCGCATACAGCTTGGGATTTAATCCGCCCAGATAGCAAAATCCGGGCGCAAAACCAATGGCAAAGATGTGATATGCAGAGCCGGTATGAAGCTGAATCACATTATCCACGCTGATGCTATTGTGCTGCGCCACAAAATCGATATCCGGGCCAAACTCTTTGCCGTAGCACACCGGGATGTCAATTGTACTGGGTTCGGGAATATCGGCATTATCCAGCTCATTCTCCAATGACCACAGCAGATCCCTCAACTCTGCAAAGCCTGTTCTCAGGGGATTGTAGTGAACTGAAAGGGCGCAATAGGACGGCACAGCGGCTTCGATGCCGGGAAGTTTTCGGTTCATGATGAGATTTGCCATCCGCCTGACTTTGTCATTTACCGCCTGATCGACACCTGTCCCATATTCCGCCAGAAGGGAGCGATCCCCGCTTATTCTAAATCGTGCCCGCTCATACAGGTTTGTAGTCATTATCAGAAATGCCCCTGGTTTCTGTCCGGTGGTTCAGATGTCCATTTCCTGTTCTGAACCGCTTCATACGGATTTTCGTCATCTGTGCGCTGCCACAGGAGCGACAGCGATACCGGATGCTTCCAGACGATTTCGAATGGTTCCGGCCAGCGCCACGGCGCTTGGGTTGTCTCCGTGAACACACAGGGTATCGACCGAAATCGGAACCCGTGTTCCATCCACGGCGATTACCACGCCTTCGGCTGCCATGCGCAGCGCCCTTTCAGCAGCCTTATCGGGATCATGAATGACTGCTCCGGGCTGTTTTCGGGATACCAGGGTTCCTTCGGGGGTATAGGCCCGGTCCGGAAACGCCTCGAAAATCATCCCGATCCCTTCCTCCCTGGCGATTGAGGCCATACGTCCGGCATGTTTGCCGGCCAGAGCGACCATTAAGAGATTCTTGTCAATCAGTGAAATGGCCTGTGCAATGGCCCGGATAAGGGGTTCGTTTGCTACGGCCATGTTGTACAGAGCGCCATGCGGTTTGACATGACGCAAACAAACGCCATGAGCTGTGCAGAAAGCCTGAAGAGCGCCGATTTGATAGATCAGATAATTCCGAATTTCATCCACGCTGCAGTCAATGTTCCGCCGTCCAAAGCCCATCATGTCCGGAAAGCCGGGATGCGCTCCGATGCCGACCCCGTTGTCCACAGCCAGTTTGACGGTGCGGTTCATAACTAAGGGATCTCCGGCATGAAATCCGCACGCAATGTTGGCCGATGAGATATAAGATATGATTTCGGCATCCATTCCCAGGGTGTAAGCTCCGTAGCTTTCGCCCATATCACAATTTAAATCTATAGCTTTCATCGTTTATCATCCTCGCTGAATGCGCGCCTGCTGAAAAGCGTCCGGTAGCGGATGTTGATGCCGCCATTATCAGTTGTATTTTATAAAACGGTCAGATCTTCGTCTTTTAGATCGGAAACAAACATATGCCCGGGAGAATGGGTAATTACCATGGGGAGTTTTGCCGAGATTGCCGCCATAATTGAAGTAACACCGCACGCCCAGAATACCGGCACTTCGCCGGGCCGTATGGTAACAGCATCTCCGAAATCCGGTTTGGCCAGTTCCTTGATACCTATCGCCCGGTGGTCGCCAAGATAAACGGGGGCGCCGTGAGTCAAGAGAAATCGGGTTGTTATCTGAACTGCGCGTATCGCCTGAAGGGGTTCAAGAGGACGCATGCTGACCACCAGCGGCGCTGAAAAGGGTCCGGCCTCGCGGCATGTACGATTGGTGATGTACATGGAAACATTTTTGTTTTCCTCGATATTTCTTATCGGCAGACCATTGGCCATCATGGCTGTCTCAAATGAAAAACTGCACCCAAGAAGAAAACTGACCATTTCTTCGGAAAAGACCCCGGTAACATCCGGCACTTCCGCGTCGAGAACGCCATTGCGATATATACGATATTTCGGGAGGTCTTTCCGAAGGTCGGCGCCGCGCGCAATGGCTGGTTCCACACAGCCGGGTTCAAGAACATCGAGTATCGGACAGGGTTTGGGGTTACGCGTGCAGAAGAGAAGGAAATGAAACGCCGCCTCTTTTGGAATCATCACCAGATTGGCCTGGACGTAGCCTGGCGCTGTTCCGGATGTCGGTTTGGTCCATTTATTTGATCTTATGAGATTTCGAAGTTCAAGAGCTGAAAGAATTTCTGTCATGTTTTCAAACCTTTCGAATCGCTTTCAATAAAACTTAACCCCGATAAACGGGATAAGTACCTTTACGAAACAATTTTCTGCCAAAAACGCGCAGAAAATAATTTCTTAGGTACTAACAAAATCCGTTCAAACCCCGAGAAAAGCTTCCCTGAACATATCGCTGGCAAGCAATTCCTGCCCGGACCCTTTTTCAATAATTCTGCCTGTCTGCAAAACATAACCCCGGTCTGTGAGATCCAGAGCTTCTCTTACGTTCTGTTCAACCAATAGAATCGTAATTCCCTGATCTTTTAATCGCCGTATCGTGTCAAAAACTTCATCAACCATTAACGGCGCAAGCCCCAGTGACGGTTCATCCAGCATCAGAATCTGAGGGTTGGACATTAGCCCCCGGCCGATCGCAACCATCTGCTGCTCACCACCGGAGAGAGTCGATGCCGTCTGGTATTGACGCTCTTTCAGCCGCGGAAACATGGTATAGACAAAATCAAGGTTATGCCCGATCAGTTTCTTGTCCTTGAGGATATAAGACCCAAGCACAAGATTTTCCTCAACCGTAAAAGGGCCGAAAAGCATTTTCTCTTCCGGCACATAGACGATTCCCATCCGGACAATTTTTTCCGTATTCAAGCGCTGAATTTCTTGACCCTTATAAAGAATTCGTCCTTCAAAAGCCGGTTGCGTCCCGATTATAGCTCTCAAGAGGGTCGATTTGCCGGCCCCATTGGAACCGAGAACGCAAACTGTTTCGCCTGCGCGCACATTTAAAGAGATGTCCTGCAGAATGGGTAACCCGGAATAGCGAACTTTAATATTTTCAACCTCAAGAATATACGGGTCCATAAATCATCCCAGCTCCTCTTTATGTTCTCTGACATATCGTTCTCCCAGGTACGCCTTAATGACCAGGGGGTCTTTTGAAACAGACTGGGGGTTTCCATCTGCTATTTTTTTTCCATATTCGAGAACAACCACCCGATGGCTGATTTTCATAACAAGCGCCATCACATGTTCGATCAGGATAATTGTTATGCCAAGGTCGTGGTGTACGTGTTTTATTACCGCAATAGTTTCTTCGATCTCGCTGGGATTCAGGCCGGCAGCCACTTCATCAAGGAGCAGCAGTTTTGGATCCAGCCCCAATGCGGTTGCCATGATTACCTTTTTCTGAGCGGCAACAGGAAGTTCACCAACCTGATAATGAGAAAGATCCTGAATATTCAGGCTGTTTAACAATTCGCCGGCTCTGTGTTTGGCTTGCGCCCGCGACCGCGTCCGCATATAGCAACCGACCATTACATTCTCCTCAACAGTCAGATCGCCGGAAGCCGCGTACACCTGAAAGGTTCTTGCCATGCCGCGTTGCGCTGTTTCATGCGCCTTTAATCCGGTTATATCTTCGCCGGCAAAAATAATACTTCCGGAGGTGACAGGATGCAAACCCGATATACAGTTGAAAAGGGTTGTTTTGCCGGCTCCATTCGGACCGATAAGGCCGATGATTTCTCCCTTTTCTACGGAAAAGGATATATCGTCATTGGCACGCAAACCCCCAAAATCCTTAATCAGGTGATGGACTTCCAATAATGCCATCAGCTTCGCTTCCTCCGTCGAATTTTTTCAATAATACCCCAAACACCCTTAGGCTCCGTTGCCGAAATCAGCATGATAATGGCAGCGTAAATGATAAGGTCGATGCCTACAAGACCCGCGCTGGCACCCAGCCATTCCTTGAGATAACTTTTTAACGGAATCAGAATGCCGGCGCCGATAATCGGTCCCCACAAAGATCCTGCGCCGCCGAGCATTGCCATCAAGGCGATCAGTATGGAAATATCGAGGCTCATGGTATCTTCCGGCTCGATATTTTTAATGTAACACGCGTGAAATGACCCAACCACGCTGACAAATCCGGTGGCAATGGCATAGGTCTTGATTTTTGCCCAGTGCACGTCGATTCCGAGAGATCGAGCCACATCCTCGTTGTCTTTAATGGACCGCAGTTGAAAACCAAGGCGCGATTTTCGAAACCAGTTAATATAAAGAATCCCGATGAGAAAAAATCCAAAAATGATATAGTAATAATAAACGTCTTCCTTGAAAATCAGCCGTAAGAAGTCAGGAGGGTGGTATTTTATCGGTGAGATTTCAAGCCCCCTGGCCGCTCCTACAAAACTCCATTCCT
>JAUYEO010000245.1 GCA_030689795.1 Desulfobacterales bacterium
AGGAAGGCCAAGTTCCAGCGTCTGGGAAAGCCGGTAATAGAACTCAATTATTATACGGGGCTTGATTTTGCCGGAGAACCATTTTCCGGCTCCTATTCCTTCGATGACCTTACGGCTGTCAATCAGTGTCAGCCCTGCCGCCCGCAACTGTTTTTCCATTTCAGAATCATTGGCTGCAACGGAAGTGCCTTTGAGCAAACGGCCGGAACCGTCAACCGCCCTGTATTTGAACTTAGGCATACGCCACCACGCGCAGCACTTCTTCCAGGGATGTCATCCGGTTATTGACTTTTTTCAGGGCCTGTTTCAGGAGCAAACTGGTGCCGTCTTTTACAGCCGCATCTTCTATAGCGCTCTGGGGCGCGCCTGAAAAAATCATTTCCTGTATCTCCCTGGTGACCATGATTATTTCGTACACGGCGATTCTGCCGCTGTAACCTGATTTATTACAGGCATCGCACCCTACTGACTTTAGCATCTCTTCCGGCGGCTCAAGACCGTTTTTTATAAAAATCTCCTTTTCTTCCGGTTTTGTAACGGCCGCAACTGCACAGCGCGAACAGAGCTTCCGGAGAAGCCGCTGGGCGGCCACCATCGTTATGGAAGAAGCCAGCATGCTGGTATTCACTCCAAGATCTATCAGCCTGTTGATGGCCGAAGCCGCGTCATTGGTATGCAGTGTCGACAGGACCAGGTGCCCGGTAATTGACGCCCGTATAGCAAGTTCGGCCGTCTCCTGGTCTCTGATCTCGCCCACCAGTATAATGTCCGGATCCTGGCGCATAGCCGAACGGAGTGCATTTCCGAATGTCAGCCCGGCCTTCGGGTTGACGGCTGTCTGCCGGATTGTCGGGATGACATACTCTATCGGATCCTCCACGGTCATGACGCTCACATTGGGGCTGTTTATGGTCATCAGGGCAGAATAAAGTGTGGTGGTCTTGCCTGATCCGGTGGGGCCGGTCACCAGTATAAGGCCGTAAGGCCGCCTGATGCTCTTTAAGAACTTCGCCAGTTCTTCTTTTTCAAAACCGAGCCTTTCCGGATTTCCCACCACGCCGCTGTATATCAAGAGCCGCATCACAACCGTCTCGTCCAGATGCGTCGGGAAAGTGGATACGCGAATGTTGATATCACCGCCTTTTCCGGAAAATTTTATCCTGCCGTCATGCGGAATATTCGGGTTGGAGATGTCCATGTCCCCCATTATCTTGAAACGCGTGGCAAGGCCCTGCTGAAACCGTTTTGGAAAAAGATATTTCTGATGCAGGACGCCGTCGATACGGTAATATACTCTGACGAGGTTTGTGTCTCCCACGATGTGGATATCGCTGGCATTTAGCACCCGCCCTTTTTCAATGATCAGATCGGCAAGCTGGATATTCTGGTTATAGTCAAACTGTTGGCCCACAACTCCCGACATGGTTATTTTTTCAATCTCTTCATCTATTATCGCTGCGGTCTTGTAATACAGCTCAATTGAGTTCCGGATCCAGTCTTTCGGCGCTATGTAAGACTCGATCCGGCAGCCTGTCATCCGGGAGAGGTTATCCCTGACCAGCACATCAAACGGGTTGGAAGTGGCAATCTTAAGGGTCTGTCCCTCCTGCGCCAGTGGGAATATGTTGTTGGCTGCGACAAAATCCTCGGGAATGCGTGAGATCAGATCAAAATCTATCGACACTTCGGAAGTGTCCATGATCTTGGCCCCGCTCTGAACTGCTATAGCCATCTGCACCTGTTCTTCACTTATCCAGTCAAGCCGCAGCAGAACATCCCCAAGCATTTTGCCTGTCTTTTTGGACTCGGAAAGGGCCATTTCGAGCTGGTCGTTTCCGATAATCCCCATATCCATTATTATTTCACCGAGCCGCTTTTTCATCTTGCATTATCCCCGGCTGATGTTGTTTTGTTTTGGTGTTGAATCATGTTCTGCTGCCTTTCGATAAATCCGGTCAAAAATATCACGCGGTCATCCACAGATTTTTTTTCCTTATCAGACGACCATCCTTTCCGGTCCAGAAACGACCGGTAATTTTGAAGAGCTTCGCCGTACAACTCCATCTTGTCGTAAAGCACGGCCATGTTGAAGGGTAACCGGACGTTTTCAGGATCTATCTTCCCGGCCTTTTCATAAAACGTCCTCGCCTCATCCAGCCGCCCGAGTTGGCTTAATGCCGCAGCTTTATGGAAATAGATGTCGAAAGAAGGGGCGCCATTTATTTGCTGTGCCGCATCGAGCAGTGAAACAGCAGCGCCGGGTTCACCCATCCCCATCCTGGCGATGGCATGATTGATCATAATTTGCGGATTATCAGGATCTTTTTCCGACAGGCCCTTAAGTATCGGCAGCGCCATTGCAAACTCCCGGTTTTTCAGATACGCGGAAGCAAGGTTAAACTGCGCGTCCGTATTCTGAGGATTTTTATCAAGCACCTGCAGATACATAACGATAGCCTCTTTCAGCCTGTTTTGCCGGTGGTAGAAAACAGCCTTTTCGTAAAACGGGCTTGCAGACTCCTGCCCTGGAGATTTAAGAGGCTCATGCGCCACGGATGCCTTAGTCCCGGTCGTTTTTTTTGCCTTTTTAGCCGCAGCTCTTTTAACAATATTATCGTTTCCCATAGGAATTTTTTGTTTCACTGCCGGCTCTCCGGCCTGTTCAGGCTGCCCTGGAACAGCAATTACGGGCAGATCCGTCCCGGGCACTCCTGTTTTTTCCGGTTCACGGGGCATAGTCTCTCCGCCCGAAGTTGAATCGGCCGGTTCCGGATCCTGCCTGACTGCCCGGTTGTCTTGCGGCAGGGCCATCGGAGGAATCAATTTTTCAGGCGCGGGACTTTCCATCATAAATAAAACAGCCAATCCAAGACCCAGCACAATGCACACAAGCATGCCGTAAATCCGGAACTTCGACTTTCCGGGAAGCTTTCCCGTTTCCTGAAACAACGCGGAAGCTTCGGGATGCTGGTTTTCCTTCTCTTTTTTTCTTAAAGCCGCATTGAGCAGGCTCATTAATCCCTCCTGTTATATAGGTCATTAAGAGTGATGTGCTCGTAAATAATTATCGCAGCACAATCTCCGGAGTGATACCGGGAAGCGTTATCTCCCTCGCGGCATTTTCAGCTCCTTCTCTTGTGACAAAAGCGCCCACCAGCAGCCTGTAGCCGCCGTTTTTCATTTCCTGCACATAGCCGTCATATCCGTTGCTTCTCAGCATATCCGCAATACCGCCGATTACCTCGTGCGACATCCCTTCGCCTACACTTATCACCCACGGAGCGGCCAGAATTCTTGCTCCGGCCAGCCCACTTTCTCTGATGAACTGCAGAGCCTCTGCCCTGCCATTAAACCGCCCTGCAAAATGTCTGTACCAAATTCCGTCTTCACCCAGGTCCACTTTTACCCAGTGGGAATCCACGCCGTTTGTCCTGTATCGTGAAGCCTCCTGGAGTACATTGTCCGCTAATCTGTGTGAAGCAATCAATACCGTAAAGGAACCTGGCATGGATTCCGTCTTTGTGCCCATGCCCTTCACTGCAAATCCGGATCCGGGATTCTTCATCTCGGGCTCCGGTAAGATAGCAGGCGCCATAGCAACTGCATCAGAAGTTTTGACTGCTGCATTCTTTGTCATTGCAACCTCAGGAGGATTTTGGAGCACCGAACCGATCTTTGCCACCGGGGCGCCGGCCGGCTCCTCTTTGTTCCGGGAGATCCAGGATCCAAGATAAAACGCGGAGATGACCAAAGTCATCACAAGAAAGGCCATAACAGCATAGTAATATGGTTTTCCTGCCAATACTTTTATTGCGGTGGGATCAGGACTCCCGAGTTCACCGAGGGATTGTATTACATAACGCTCATGAATTGTATGATCATTTCCCAGATAAGCGGCAATTAATGAATAATCACAGATACTGTTAATCAAACGGGGAGTACCGGCTGAGGCTTTGAAGATCCTGTCAACGGACGCTATTGTAAAGCGGACCTGGCCTTTGTTGCCTGCAACAAACATCCTTCTTTCGATATAGCCTGAAACCTCTTCCCTCTTCAGGTAATCAAGGGTACAGCTTATGGCAACCCTCTGGCGCAACTGCCTTAATTCAGGTTTTGAAATGGTGGTAAGCAGCTCAGGTTGTCCCACTAGCACCATTTGAAGCAGCTTCTCCTTGTCTGTTTCCAGATTGGAAAGCAGGCGCAGATCTTCCAGCGCCTCCATCGGCATTGTCTGGGCGTCATCGATGATGATGACTACCGGCTTTAAACGGTCTGCTCCGAGAAGAAACGCGTTCAGCCTGTCCATCAGATCTTTTTTGGTCGCACCGGCTGTGGAGGCAACACCAAGGTCATCAAGGATTGCAGCAAGTATTTCGACTCCGGAAAGCGACGGATTGATGATATAGACTGTCTCGGCCTTCCCCTCAAGCCTGTCCAGAATAGTGCGGCAGATAGTTGTCTTTCCGGTTCCCACCTCTCCTGTCAGGAGAACAAACCCGGAACGGTTGTTGATCCCATAGAGCAACTTTTCAATAACGCTCTGGTGTGTCCGGGAAAGGAACAAAAATCCAGGGTCCGGCGTAATGGCAAACGGGGCCTCCTGAAAGCCGAAAAAATCCAAGTATACCCCTTCCCGAGCCCTTTCGCCTCTGTCGATGCTTTCATTCAACACCATAGTTCTCAACCCATCCGCAAGACCTTTCCTTAACATCCCGTTAAAGGCCGGGCCAGGATACGGGCTCATGCGAGCAGCCGGAATCTCATCCTTTTCCGGCAACGGCAGCCGAATTTGTCATATATTTCCATTAAAATAGGATAATTAAAAGCTGCGCCAAAGTCAACGGATATGTTACTCCGTTTCATAATATTATTTCTGTGGCGTTTTATTCTTAACAAACAAGCAGCCTTTTGCCACATTATCCATATATATTTAAAATGCACATTAAAAAATACTTGACATATATTTATCATATATATTAATCATATAATCAAATGGATGGGGTTGATTATTTGGATGGCAGCGGCCGCCTGCTTCTGATTGAGGCGACTCTATTTACGGTTTTCGCTGTTTGGCCGGTCGAGCTGCTGTCGGCTCCACTCCGCAGTAGGGAAGGGAATAGAAACAATGATGGGTTTGAAAAAGACCAATACCAACAACCAGAAGCAACCCCTGGGCGTCATGGCGTATGAACATATTTGCCGTAAAATCGTCACCCTTGAATACACTCCCGGGCAGGTTCTTGACGAAAAGGAACTGATGGCGGACCTTCGCATGGGGCGTACGCCGGTCAGAGAAGCCCTTCTGCGGCTTGCCGGAGAAGGGTGGGCTGAATCACAGCCCAACAGGAGTACCATCGTTCCGCCCATTACTCTGCAGGATACCAGGGCTATCTTCGAGGCCATAAGAGTCCTGGAAGTCGGCATCGCAGAGCTGGTAGTAACTCAGAATACATCATCAATGTTGTTGCGAATGGCCGAGGTCAATGCGAAGCTCAAGGCAGCGAGGGATTCCGGAGATATCCTGGGCCTTGTCGAAACAAATCATGATTTCCATCTCTATTTCGCCCGCTGCTCGCAAAACACATATCTCATCCGTGCGCTGAACGAAGTCAGGAATCAGGCCAAGCGGCTTTCATATCTCTCTTATGCCAATGAAATTGAGCCGGAAAGGTCGTTGCAGGCTCATTATGCCTCAGTTGTCACGGAGCACGATAAGATCATGAGGTACTTGAAAGAACGGAATGAAGCGAAATTAAAGGAGACGATCATCCGGCACATCAACACGTTTCAGGAACGAATCATCCGCTACATCTCTTCTTGATTCATGTGCTTAATTTGGACATTCTGTTGCGCGAATTGATCCCCTTTTTCCTGCTTTCATGAATGTTCAGTTCCATAAGAAAGATCAGTAATTGAGGAATTAATGCCGGCAATTATGAGATTGCCGCAAATTGCTTTCTCTTTAAACCCATCAATAAAAGGAGGATATCATGAAGAAGAGTAGTTTCGTTTTGATAACCATTGTTACGGCACTGACACTGATTCTGGCCATGGGATCGACCTGCTTTGCGGCCGACGCCATTAAGACCATTAAGATCGGTGTGCTCTACCCGCTGACGGGCGGAGCGGCGGCGGAAGGCAGGGAGCTTCGGGCCGGGGCTGAGCTGGCTCTTGAAATTGCCAACGGCAAATTTCCTGGAATCAGTATGGACATGGCCAAACGCGAAGGCATAGCCTCTTTGGGCGGCGCCAAAATCGAGCTGATTTTCAAGGATCACGAAGGCAATCCGACCCTGGGGGCGGACCTGGCCAAAAAATTGATTCTGGACGACAAGGTCGTCGGGATTATGGGCTGTTATCACAGCTCGGTCACCAAAACAGTCAGCGCAGTCTGTGAGCAGTACGGCGTCCCCATGATCAACGACTCCTCGACATCTCCGGCCCTGACCGAACGCGAATTCAAATGGTTCTGGAGAACAACTCCCCATGACGGCACATTCACCAAAGACCTGTTTGAATTTTTAAAAGGACTCACCGAAGGCAAATCAAAAGGCATTGCCGCCATTTCAAAAGACCAGATTCAAAACCTGACCGCGGCCTGTGAAAAAACCGAATGGGGCTCCCAGGTATCTCAGGCCATTGAAGGACGCGCCGCTGAATACGGGTTCAATGTGAAAAAGTCCCTTCTGTATGCGGCCAAATCCCCGGATCTTTCCAGCGAAGTGCGAGCCATCAAGTCGGTCAAGCCGGATGTAATGCTTTTTGCTTCCTATGCCTCGGACGCCATTTTGATGATGAAGACTCTGAAGGCGGAAAAAGTCGCTCCAAGAATCATCTGGGGACAGAATGCAGGATTTGAAGCCCCGGAATTTCGTAACACTCTGGGAGATGATGTCGTGGGCATTTTGACCAGAACCGTGTTTGCTCCCAAAGTCGGCCAGGTCAAGGCGGTGTCAAATCAGATCAACTCAATGTATAAGCAAAAGGTTGGAAACGACCTGAGCGGCGCATCGGCCAGATCCTTCACCGGTCTTCAGGCATGGACTGAGGTCCTTCAGCTGGCCGGTTCGACCGAACCCGCCGCCATACAGAAAGCCTGCAACAGTATCATGATTCCTGGTGATCAACTGATTGTTCCCTGGAAAGGCATAAAATTTGCGGCATCGGGAAAAGAACAGGGGCAGAACGAACTGGGATCCGGCATCATCGGCCAGTATCAGAAAGACAAGGACGGAGCGATCACGCTGGAAATCGTCTATCCATTTGATGTAGCCACCGCCAAACTCATTTATCCGTTTAAGGGGTTCTGATGGAAATCCTGGCAGGATCAATAGTTGCCGGTCTGTTTATAGGTATGGTTCTGGCGCTTGTAGCGCTTGGACTTACCATTATTTTCGGGGTGATGGATATTGTTAATTTCGCCCATGGGGAATTTCTGATGATCGGCATGTACACCGGCCTTTTAACAGCCCAGAGCACCGGCATGGACCCTCTTTTCACCCTGCCGGTTGCGGGGCTTGTCGGTTTTTTACTTGGCATCGCCTGCTATACCGGATTTGTCAAATACCTTTTAAGAGGTCCGATGATAGCGCAACTTCTCGGGACATTCGGTCTCATGCTTTTTTTAAGAAATCTGGCTTTGCTCATTTTCGGTTCCGAGGACAGAGCTCTTCATCACGGCGCCCTGGTAGGCAAGAGTCTGGAGATCGGAATGGGAGTTATCATTCCGGCAACAAAGCTCGCTGCCGCAGGTCTTTCCATATCTGCCTTTATAGCCGTCTGGCTGCTGATAAATCGGACAAAAATGGGCAAGGCTCTGACAGCCACGGCTTTAAACGCTCAGGGCGCCAGGTATATGGGCATTCCCACCGAAAGGATGAATGCGCTGGCATGGGGAATAGGCGGAGCTTCCGTAACTATAGCGGGCGCGCTTCTTGTTAATTTCTGGTCGGTCAATCCTTTTGTCGGGCTTTTGTTTACAATGATAGCCTTCGCCATTGTGGCGCTGGGCGGATTCGGCAGCGTGCCCGGGGCTTTTTTTGCAGGGCTCGTTGTCGGATTAATTACTGAAATTCCGGGTTTCTGGGATTTTATCACCTACACCTTTAATGTGGACTGGATGGCAAAAGTTCCGATGACTTCTTTTAAATACATGATGGTATATCTTGCCTATTTTATAATCATGGTTGTTCGGCCCAGGGGATTGTTCGGATGGAAGCACTAAAAACCGCATTTCAGTTTTCTGACTTTCCACGTCTTGACCTTTTTATTGCAGGGACGGTGGCAGTTCTTCTGTTAATCTTTCCTGTTTTCCCCCATTCCGCATTTGCCATGGCGACTCTGATCCAGTTTTTCATGTTTTCATTGTACGGCATGGGCTGGAATACCATCGGTGGGTACGGCGGACAGGTTGATTTGGGAAAAGCGCAGTATGTGGGTATAGGCGCATATACAACGGCTGTCATGCTGACCCGATGGGATGTGCCTTTCTGGATCTCCATGCCCATAGGAGTCTGCATTGCTGTGGGTTGGTCATTTATCATCGGTTATCCGCTCTTCAGGTTAAAAGGGCATTATTTTGCCATCGCAACCATTGCCACATCGCTGGTGCTGAAAGATCTTTTC
>JAUYEO010000248.1 GCA_030689795.1 Desulfobacterales bacterium
GGAAAGCCCTTGAGAACGGACAGATCGACATGTACATGGAATATACCGGAACCGCCCTGGTGACCATGCTGAAAGAAAAAGACGTCATTACAGACCCGAAGGCGTGTTATGATTTTGTAAAAAAAGCGGATCTGGAACGTAACGGTCTGGTTTGGCTGCCTTACATGTCCTTTAACAACACGTATTGTCTTTTGATGCGACGCGAGGATGCTGCCCAGAAGAAAATCAAAACCCTCTCCGATCTCTCAGCCTATATAAAAGCCAACCCCACCAAGGTCCGTTTTGGCACCAATGACGAATTCTATGCCCGGCCGGACGGATACAAACCGCTTCAGAAAAAATATGATTTCCAGTTCCCGGATGACAAGATCATCAAAATGGCTCCCGGCCTCCTCTACAAAGCGCTTCAGGACAAAGAAATCGAAGTGTCCATGGGTTTTGCCACCGATGGCCGCATCAAGGGAATGAATCTGGTGATTCTGGAAGATGATCGGAATTATTTCCCGGTGTATAACCCGGCCCCGGTTGTCAGAAAGGAAATTGCGGCCAAGTACCCCGAGCTTGAAAAGATTTTTTCCGAGCTGTCCGCCAAACTGGATACCCAGACCATGACCAATCTCAACTATGCCGTGGATGGCGAGCACAAGCCCGTTAAAGAAGTGGTGGCTGGATTTCTAAAAAGCTCTGGACTGGTCAAATAACCCTGGAATCATTATCTGAAAATCTATCCAAAACGGTGGGCGTGACCGGAACTCCCACCGTTTTTCCCTGCAAGGAAATGGATCGAATCATGACTGTCGATACTTACCATTGCTTAAATCCCGTACCCTTTCAAATCAACACAGAGCGGTTGCTTAAACTTCTCTGCATCAAAACAGCCGATGATCCCTGCGCGGGCAGACTTCTTGAACTGGCCGGCATGGCTGAAAAAATCGCCCGACCCAAAGCCCTGTACAGACTGTGCCGGATGGAGAAACAAACAGCCGATGCCGTGATCGTGGAAGGTGTAATCTTGTCCAGCCGGGTCCTGCGGGTGAATCTGGAGCCGGTGCATCGGGTGTTTGTGGGCCTTTCCACCTGCGGCAGGGAAATGCTTCAACTGGTGAATGCCGCAACCGATCTGCTGGAAAAATACTGGGTCGATGTGATGATGGAGATGGCCTTAAGGGCTGCGGACCAGGCAATGGATGCGCATATCCAGTTGACCTACCAACCCGGCCCCCTTTCATCCATGTGTCCGGGCTCCATTGAAGACTGGCCGATTACCGAGCAGAAACCGTTGTTTGATATCATCGGAAAACAGGCCGGCGAAATCGGCGTCACGCTTTCAGCCAGCATGCTGATGGAACCGATAAAAAGCCTTTCCCGGATCATCTTTCCCAGCGGGAGCCGGTTTCAGAGCTGCCGGCTCTGTCCGATGGATCGGTGCACATCCCGCAAGGCGCCGTATGATCCCAAAATGATGGCATCCAGCTTTTTCAACTCCAGGGGCGGGGCTACGCGGAACATGCCCTTGTTGCCATAGAAACAGCCGTCCGTCACGAGGATGTGGGTGTCGGTTAACGATCTCAAGAGCTTGTTCACGATCCATATTTCTGCCTCCGTTCAACCCAGCTTTCCGCCGTGAGAAGTCTCGAACTCCGGCAGGCCGTCTGTGATCCCATAGTAATCGGCTTTTTGGGATACCCACACATGACCGATGGTCTTCAGTCCCGTGGGAGTATCAAGGGAGCCTGCGGTGACGGCGATGTGGGATCCGTTGCCCCGGGGGTCCCAAAACAGGCTGGAACCGCATTCGTGGCAGAATCCGCGATGCACGGCGGGTGTTTCGTCGGTGACGGAGAGGTACCACTTCAGACCGCTTTGCACCGTGAGAACCAGGTGCTCCCGCGGGACCGAGGTGTAAGCGCCGGTGTGACCGTGGAAACGGCGGCATTTGCTGCAGTGACAGTTAATCACGTCGCGCAGCGGCCCTCGGATCTCATAACGCACTGCGCCGCAAAGGCACCCGCCGGATGCGGCGACTGGTTTCTCTTCAGACATATTCTCCTCCTTGATTGAATTGAATTATATTGAATTTATATGAAAATCTCCCCTTACCCCCCTTTGGAAAAGGGAGGATGGGGGGATTTTCATGCTTCGTTGTGTCTGCTCCAGACATGGGGGTTGGTTTGATGAAGAGCAAATCAATCGCCTTCTTTTAGGAGCCGTTACGAAATAACTGTTACTTTCCGGACTATTTCGTTACGGCTCCTTATGCCGTTCTATCCATCTAAAATGGTACGGTTATTTTATTCCAACGGCTCAGAGTTTCCATTTCTTCAACAAGCCTCGCGTCCGAATCATAGAAAAAGGAGCCGATGAAGAAGAGAATCCCTGCCAGTGCTGCAAAAAGAGGCAGGAAAACCATGGCTGTTTCCAGTCCAAAAGCATCGGATAGGGCGCCGACAGCAGGAGGTCCCATCGCACTGCCCAGTAAATGCTGGATGATGACGCACAAGCTTAAAGATACGGCCCTGAGACCCGGGTGGACAACATCCTGGGTCACGGCAACGGCAGCCGGCACGAAAGCAACCGCTGCAATACCCGCGGCCAGCAGAACTGCGTATTGAATTCCTCCACGATAAAAACTGAATGCGATAAAAAGCAGAACTGCCGTCACGCAGGAAGAAATTGAAGGAAAAAGAAGTCTCGCGTTTCTCCTGCTTTTAAGCCATCTGTCCGCCAGGTAGCCTCCTAAAGGAGCTCCAATTATAGCAAGGAGCATTACTACACCCCCCTTTGTAGAAGCCCTGCTCATGGATATTCCTTCCACTCTCTGAAAATAGCTGGGAAGCCATGTCAGCATGGCCGTGGTAACAAATGTATTGGCCGCAAATGCGAGGTTGTTGAATAGCAGCGTTTTATTCCCCAGTAAATGCTTTGCCATTTCACTCCACTGCATCCTGGCTTCTCTCTTTTCATCTCCGCTGCATGTAAACCTTGTAAGCGCAATGGTCTCATAATCTCTCACATAGAAGAACAGCAGGGCCACAATAATGCCCGGCAGGGCCACAAGACCGAATGCATGCCGCCAGCCGAAACGCTCCGCAATGATCCCGCCAAGGGCAATGCCGAGCGCGCTTCCC
>JAUYEO010000252.1 GCA_030689795.1 Desulfobacterales bacterium
CGGAAGAGCCGGAAGAAGGGGTATGGATAAAATCGGTTTTGCAGTTGCGATACCCGGCAAGTTTCTTGATTTAAGATAGATAGCAAAACTGATTTATTCTCCTCCCCTCGATATCTCCAGCCAGATTCAAATCAACTTCTCGATGGCCTTAAATCTTCTTCTTTCACACTCTCCGGAACAGATAGATGACCTGCTGACCAAATCATTTGCCGCATACCTTTTAAGAAAGAATAAAGAAAATCGGGATAAAAAAGCAATCGGAAACGGAAGCGCGTATCTCCGGAAAAGTTTCCTGCATCATCTTGATTTTCTCGTGGAAACAGGATTTGCAGGAAAAGACGGGGAGCTGACTGAAGACGGAATGTGGGCATCCCGGCTGCGGGTGGATCAGCCTCTCATAATTGCCGAAGGATTCAGGATCGGGGCATTCCCCGATACGGACCCCGCACTTCTTGCAGGAATAATAGCGTCTTTTGTCAACGAAAAGGAGACTGACGACAAGATAGATAAAAGATTTATGCCAAAAAAACTTATACAGGCATTCCTTGGAGTAAAAAAAAGCCTGCTGCCTTTTGCGAAACTCATGTTCGAACGCGGGTTTGAGGTACGGCCCCTTTTCTTAAGGCCTGCCGCCGCAATCTATGCCTGGGCTGCCGGAGAACCATGGGAAAGAGCCGTTCTTGTTTCCGAAATGGATGAAGGAAATCTTGCGATGCTGATTTTAAGGACTGCGGATAACCTAAGGCACATAAGGTCCCTTGCCGGGGTTTTTCCCGAAGCGTCTCTTACAGCGGCAAAGGCCATTGATCTTATCCTGCGGGATCCTGTTGTGCCTTTTGATTATCCTGTTATTCATCCGGATGAAAGAGAAGATAAACAAAAATGATGGACCCGTAAAAAGTCGACATATGCTCACTTAATGAGTTTTTTGGGGCTTTTTAAATCACGAAGGGCACAAAGGTTTTTATTAAGCGGAGGCATCGGGCATGATAACCCATACACAGAAGCTGAGCACAAATCGTGCAATAAAACAATTCCGGGGAAAAACCAGCAATATTTACATAATTGAAGATTACGGACAGAAAGCTTCATTTTTAATCGACTGCGGGATGCCGTCGGATGTCGAAAATCTCATTGGCGCTCTTTCTCATGAACTTCCTGTAAAAAGAATTGTCTGCACACATTTTCACGTCGATCATGTTGCGGGATGGGCAGTCCTTAAAGAACTCTGGAAGGATTGCTCAATCTTCTTCCATGAAAATGCAAGAGCTTATATTGACGGTAATAAACGTATTCCTGTCCCTGCATTTTCCGATATTCAAAGCACCTTGATTCCCTGTATGAAAGAGTACGGCTACTTTTTAAATCTTAAAGACCTTTTAAGCGGCGCACTTTACGGGACACCATTTAAAAAAGGATTTCCTCCTGAAAGGGCGGAATATTATAAGGACAAAGAGCCTGTAATCCCAGGATTCATGACGATCCACACTCCGGGGCACAGGCCCGATTCCGTATCTTTTCTTGAGCCTGAAAGCGGTGTTTTTATATCGGGCGATTTTCTGCTTGTAATCGGCGGCAAAGTCGTGATTAACAGTTATGTATCGAGCAGAAAAGATCAGGATAATTCCGTTAAACTCATAAAAAGCATCAAAGAGATAAAATACATTTATCCCGGACATGGGATATGCGTTCCGTTTAATGCGGATTCTCTGTGATTTTTTTATTTTCACAATCATGATGAGTTCGTAAAAAGTCAATCTTATGAAGAAAACAATCATTATATGTCTTCTTGGAGCAATCCTGGCTATCCCCTTTTTCCCTGTGCGGTTGACAGGCGCTGAAAACTGGTATGAAAATGGCGTATCTTTATTAAATTCCGGGAAATATGAGAAAGCAATCAAAGCTTTTTCCCTGTCAATCGAAACATTGCCACGTGACTATGAATCATACAATAAAAGAGGGGTCGCATATATCGGCGCAGGCGACATAAACAAGGCTGTTTCGGATTTTACCAAAGCGATTGAACTTAATCCGCTATTCGCAGATGCCTTCTCAAACAGGTGTGCTGCATTATGTGACAGGGGCAATTATGCCCAGGCCGTAGAAGACTGCAGCAGCGCTCTTGAAATAAACCCCCGTTCAGCCAAGGCGTACAACAACCGGGGTATTGCATGGAACAATAAGGGCTATTTTGAAAAGGCAATTGACGACTACATCAAGGCCGTAGAAATAAATCCCGGATATGCGGATGCCTTGAATAATCTCGCATGGATATATGCAACCTGTCCTGATAAAAGATTTCGCAGCGGGCAAAAAGCCGTGTCGTATGCCGAAAAAGCCGTAAAACTCAGCCCTGATCCTTACTACATGGATACCCTTGCAGCGGCATTAGCGGAAAGCAACCGATTCGATGAGGCTGCTGAAGTTCAGGAAAAAGTAATTGCGGCAATAGGTGAAAATGAGAACACCGGGAAATATTCCGAACGCCTTGATTTATATGAAGCACATAAACCATTGCGGGATAACAGCACAGGTATTTTTCAGACAGAAAATAAGGAAGAACCGGTGAAGAGCCCTCCTCCTGCGCCTGAAACCGGGATTACCGTCCGGCAGGCTCAAAAAACCGGAAATCTTTCAACCTGCGACGGCAACTGCCCATATTCCATCCAAGCCGGCTCTTTCAGGGATTACGGCAAATCGTATGATGAAGCCATGAAGCTTAAGGCGAAAGGCCAAACAGCCTTTAATTCCTATGCTTCCGCTACGAAGGGGGGAGGAGGCTGGTACCGGGTTCTTATAGGAGCTTTTGAAACGCTGAATCAGGCGCAAAAAGCGGCATCCGGATTAAAAGAGAAGGATATTCACGGCGCCCTTGCACTAAGAACCCCTTATGTAATAATAATCCTTGATACCCCCTACAGGAAAGAGCGTCAGCGCCTTGAATCGGATAAATTTATATACTACCAGGTAAAAGACAAAAAAGGCAGGGAAAAAATATTTGTTGGGGCATTCGAAACCAAAAAGGATGCAGAATTTTTCTCCGTAAGGCTAAAAGAAAAAGGGTATAAAATAATCATCGGAAAAAGGTAAGCATTCCCGATTCGATAACCTCCTAACCCCGATAAACGGGACTTTTTTCAGTACCCCCTTGAGGGGTGTAAGCAGGTTAGAAATTCTGTTTGATTTTATCAATAAAAATGATAAGAATTCGGCCGGCAGAAAACAATTTTTATGCATCCGGTATCGGGAGAGGAAAATGAACAGAGTCTTTAAATCTTTAATCATGCTTGTTTTTTTGACGGGTTTCTTTTTTTCGAATGTATATGCGGCAGAAAAAAAGGACTTTTCCGTCACGCCAAAAACTAATAAAGGCAAAAAATGGCGGATAGGTTATCTTGAGGGAGGACCGAATGAAGGCTATCAGGATAACCTGCGCGCCCTCATCACAGCCTTTTCTGAAATCGGATGGACTAAACAGGTTGATTTCCCGATTCAGGTTGATAAAAGCGATACAAAAAACTTGTGGGTTTGGATTTCACGCAATGTAAAAAGCGATTATATCGAATTTCTTCCTGATGCATACTGGTCGAACAACTGGGATGAACAGCTGCGTCCGAAAAACAGAAAATTAATTCTTGAACGTCTGAACCGGAATAAAGATGTTGATCTTATGCTGGCAATGGGAACATGGGCAGGGCAGGACCTTGCCAATAATGAGCATTCGGTTCCGACAACCGTTATGTTTGCTACCAGTCCGATTTTATCCGGTATATCAAAAAGCATCAACGATTCAGGATATGATCATCTGCACGTCCATATTGATCCGACACGCTATGAAAGGCAGATCCGGATTTTTCATGATATTTTCCATTTTAAAAATCTTGGAGTGGTACTGGAGCAAAATACGGCTGAGGGAAGAGCATATGCGGCAATAGATGACATAGAAAAGGTTGCAAAAGAACTTAAATTCAACATCATTACATGCAATGCTCCCTTTTCAGGAGTTACACCGGAAGAGGCCCGCGACGCGTTCATGAAATGCCATGAAGAGCTCTCCCGAAAAGCCGACGCAGTTTATATCACGGTTCACAGGGGTATTACCCTTCCAGACATGTCTAAACTTATGGAGCCCTTTTTGTTAAATGAAATACCGACCTTTTCCCAGCGCGGAACAGATGAAGTCAAACATGGCGTCCTTATCACCACGGCGACCACCGGATCCAAATATGTCGGCCGGTTCCATGCGGAAACAATAGCAAAAATATTTAACGGCGCAAAGCCCCGCGATCTCGAACAGCTTTTTGAAGATCCGCCCCGTATTGCAATTAATTTAAAGACAGCGCAGATTATCGGATATGACCCCGCCATTGACGTGTTGGGTTTTTCAGATGAAGTGTTTGAAGATATTGCAGAGGCCAGATAGATTTTATAAATCAGCCCTGAACAAATTGGCTTCTTGTAAGAGACGGCCGGTTCAAGGTGAAGAACCGGCGCCGTAATATAATAGTTTAGCAAGGAGAACAGATTCAATGAAAGTCCGGTTGCAGTCTTTATCTGTATTTATGACCTTATTGATATTTAC
>JAUYEO010000292.1 GCA_030689795.1 Desulfobacterales bacterium
AACTTCCGGCGGTGCCAGCGGTTTTATGAATTTCATCCCGCTGATTCTTATGTTCGTCATTTTCTATTTCCTGCTTATCAGGCCACAGCAGAAAAAAGCCAAGGAACACCGCGAAATGATCGGCAGCCTCAAAAAGGGAGACAAGATTATCACAAGCGGCGGCATTTACGGCACTATAACCGGCGTGGAAGATAATATAATAACGGTGGAAATTGCCGAAAAAGTGCGTGTCAAGGTAAGCCGTGGAAATGTCGGAGGCCTTGCCCAGTCATCACAACCGGTTCAACCCGCAAAAGGCAAGGACGCTGAAAAAGATAAAACAGGTTGATAATTTTCTGCCTGAACAGGAAGTAAACCGGGTGTCTTAAGTCTTAAATGAAAGGAACGGATCATTGAAGATTTTTTCATGGAAACTGATTTTGTCTGTTGCAGTAATAATTGCCTCAATAATTTACATTCTTCCCACAATAAAACCAGGCGTATGGCCTCATAAGAAAATCAACCTGGGTCTTGATTTACAGGGGGGCATGCACCTTGTTCTTGAAGTTGAAACAGAAAAGGCCGTTGAAAGCACGATCGAGCGCATATCAAACGATCTTAAAGGAATGCTAAGGACCGAGCATATCAACTTTACCGGCGTTGAACGCACGGAAGGAACAAAAATATCGGCGGTGCTGCAAGGCCAGGAGAGTATTGACGGCTTTGAAAAGATTCTCGACAAGCAATTCAGAGAGCTTCGGATTCTTTCACGCACCAAAGATAACGATCTCCTTAAGATAACAATGGATCTTCCTAAAGAAGAGACCGACAATATAAAGAAACTGGCGGCAGCCCAGGCGCTTGAAACCATCAGAAACCGTATCGACCAGTTCGGCGTCAGCGAACCGGATATCCGCATGCAGGGCGAAAAAAGGATTCTCATCCAGCTTCCGGGAATTACAGATACCCAGAGGGCAAAGGATCTGATAGGCAAGACTGCACTTCTCGAATTCAAACTTCTTGATGAAACACGCGATCCTGAAACTGCTCTCTCGGAAGGCGCTCCTCCGGGCTCCGAAATCCTTTACGAGACCAGGGAAGATGCCCAGACAAAGCGCGTAATAAAAAGGCCTTACCTCGTAAAAAAAGGGGTTCTCTTAACCGGCTCATATCTCACGGATGCATCCGTTCAAATAGACTCCCAATATAACGAACCCTATGTTTCCATAGATTTTGATAAAAAAGGAGCGAGGATATTCGAAAATGTTACGGAAGAGAACGTCAAGAAACGCCTTGCAATAGTTCTGGACAACAAGGTTTATTCGGCTCCCGTAATACAGGAAAAGATCTCGGGAGGCCACGCCCGGATTACGGGAAGCTTTACGACCGAAGAGGCGCGTGACCTTGCCATAGTGCTTCGCGCAGGGGCTCTTCCCGCACCGGTTGTAATTCTCGAAGAAAGAACCGTCGGGCCTTCACTGGGAACAGACTCCATCAACAAGGGGCTCTTTTCAATGTGGATCGGCGGGTTGCTTGTTATGATTTTCATGGCTGTTTATTACAAATGGTCAGGTGTTGTTGCAGATATCGCTCTCATATTTAACATCGTGATTCTTGCGGCAGCCCTTGCGGCTTTTCAGGCAACACTCACACTTCCGGGTATCGCCGGAATAATTCTCACCATCGGCATGGCCGTTGATTCCAATGTTTTGATATATGAAAGAATAAGGGAGGAATCGGCTATAGGGAAAACGCCCAGAGCGGCGCTCGATGCCGGTTTTGAAAGGGCGACATTGACCATTCTGGACTCAAACATTACAACACTTATCGCAGGCCTTGTCCTTTTCCAGTTCGGGACCGGGCCTGTCAAGGGGTTTGCCGTAACACTCAGCATCGGTATTTTATCAAGTGTTTTTACCTCACTGATAATGTCACGCATCATATTCGATTATTTTCTATTGAACAGAAAAATTAAAAAATTAAGCGTATAATAATGAAAGAGCTGAAAGTTTCCGGCATTTATAAAATTACAATTATTTTTGAGGCAGCAGATAAATGGAAATAATAAAAAAAGGCATTAATATCGACTTTATAGGCAAAAGGCACATCGCCTATACTGTATCATCATTGATGATAATTATAAGCATTCTTTCTCTTGTTTTTCACGGAGGGCCGAAGTACGGAATTGACTTTGCGGGCGGAACACTTATCCAGATCAAATTCAGCTCTCCTGTTGAAATCGACAGGATCAAATCAGGACTTTCGGCCGCAAATCTTTCCAATTCATCAGTCCAGCTGTTTGGAGATGAAAAAGAGAATGAATTTCTGGTAAGAACCAACACACCGGTTATGGCAAACAAGGACTTCTCCCAGTCACTTGTTGAAGCTTTAAAAACATCCACCAAGAATACACCCGAAATACGCCGCATTGAAATGGTGGGCCCGCAGGTCGGAAAAGATCTGCAGGAAAAAGCCCTTTTTGCAATATTTTATTCCCTTGTATTCATCGCGGTATATATCTCGGGCCGCTTCGAGTTTAAATGGATGCTCAGCATCGTAATCGGAGCCGGACTTTTTGGCGCAGTATATTTCTTTTCGCTTTTTAATTTAAACATTGGAATTCTTATAGCTGCAGCTCTTGTGGTTACTTTTGTAATATTCTGGCTACTTGATTTGAAATATGCCATGGCTGCAATAGTCGCTCTTGTTCATGATGTCACTGTTACAGTCGGAATGTTTTCAATACTCGACAAAGAGTTCAATCTCCCGATCATAGCTGCTATCCTTACTATTATCGGGTATTCACTCAATGACACCATTGTTGTCTTTGACCGTATCCGTGAAAATCTTAAAAAATACACCAAAAGTACTTTCATTGATATCATAAACAGAAGCGTGAATGAAACTTTAAGCAGAACCATTCTTACATCAGGAACAGTTTTTCTCGTTGTCATAACTCTTTTTATCCTTGGCGGAGAAATTATTCATGATTTCGCATTTGCCATGCTTATCGGGGTAATTACCGGAACCTATTCTACCGTATATGTTGCAAACCCAATTCTTGTTGCATGGCAGGGAAAAAATAAAAAAAGAAGATAATATATAAACGACGTTTCAGGAGTCTTTTCTTTCCCAGATCCCTTTTATGGAAAATATTCTACCATGGTTTGCCTTAAAAAGTGTTCCCGGTGTCGGGAATCTTCTTTTCAAGAGGATGATCAAACTCTTCAGATCACCGGAAGCTGTATTCGGAGCGTCCTGCGATGAGCTTACGCAGATAGAGGGCGTTTCGGACAGGCTCGCAACTGCCATTAAAAAGCACCGGGCGCCCGAATATGTGAAAAAAGAGATAGATCTTATAGCGGAAAAAGGCTTCAGGATTGTAACCATGTCGGACCCGGATTATCCTCCCCTCCTCCTGGAAATACCCGATCCTCCTCCTTTTTTATATGTTTCCGGAATTCTGGACAGATCGTCAAATAACATAGCCGTTGTCGGCTCACGAAATGCAACAGATTACGGCGTTTCAATGACAAAAATATTATGCGCGGATCTCGCTTCTTATAACATAACGGTTGTAAGCGGCATGGCAAGAGGAATAGACACGGCCGCCCATGAAGGAGCTTTGATCGGAAAAGGCAAAACAATAGCGGTTCTTGGAAGCGGTCTTGAAAGGATTTATCCGGCTCAGAACAGGAAGCTTTTCCGGATGATTTCTGAAAACGGCGCCGTGATATCTGAGTTTCCTCTCATGGCGGAACCTGACGCATTCAACTTTCCTGTAAGAAACAGGATAATAAGCGGCATTTCACTCGGAACTGTTGTCGTGGAAGCTACGAAACAGAGCGGATCACTCATTACCGCCCGGCTTGCGGCGGATCAGAACAGAGAGGTTTTTGCCGTGCCCGGAAGCATTCAGTCCTTCAAAAGCACCGGCACTCATACATTGATAAAGCAGGGAGCAAAACTGGTTGAAAACGCAAAGGATATTATTGACGAACTTTCGAATATTCTAATATCCGGGGATATCATGAAAGAACCCGGAAAAGATAAAACTGCATATAAAAATATCCACCTGTCGCCTTCAGAATCAGAGGTATTAAAAGCTCTTGGGCCGTATCCGGTTCATATAGACGAACTTGCGCGTAAAATTAAAATCAACTCAGGAAAACTTCTTGGAATACTTTTAAAACTTGAACTGAATGATATTGTAAAACAATCACCCGGAAAATTATTTTCTTCGAATATGGATGCGAAAGAAAAATAGTGTGCACCCAACAGGATGTCATAACCTGATAATATAAGAATTTGCACTTGGGACGCAGATGAACGCAGATATTATAATCATTATCTGCTGGTATCGGCGAAAAGCTGCGTCCTAATTTAATAGTTTCATAAAAAGTCATCAATTAAATAAGGAATATTAAGTGAGTAAACCGTTAGTTGTTGTGGAATCTCCCACAAAAGTCAGAACAATAAAAAAATACCTTGGAAATGACTACAAAGTAGTTTCAACTGTAGGACATATCATGGATCTGCCCGCAAAAAAAATCGGAATAAATATTGAAGAGGGTTTTCAGCCCGAATATGTCTGTATTCCGGGAAAACAGAAAGTAATAACCAATCTTAAAAAAGAGGCCGGCGACTCCACCGTTATATATCTTGCACCCGATCCGGACAGGGAAGGCGAAGCAATTGCATGGCATACGGCGGATGTATTAAAGAAGAAGGGAAGAATTTTTCACCGGGTCCTTTTTCATGAATTGACAAAAAACGCGATTCTTGCCGCGATTGCCGCTCCTGAGAATCTGAATGAAAGCAAATTTGAAGCCCAGCAGGCCCGCCGGATACTCGACAGGCTGGTAGGATATCAGGTCTCCCCTATTCTCTGGAGAAAAGTAAAAAGAGGATTAAGCGCCGGGCGCGTTCAATCTGTCGCACTTAGGATCATCTGTGAAAGGGAGCGCTCAATCCAGTCTTTTGTCTCCGAGGAATACTGGTCAATAACAGCTCATCTCGAAACAGGTGATAAATCTGCATTTATCGCCAAACTAGTAAAAAAAAACGGGAAAAAGATTGATATTCCGAATGAAGAGACTTCATCGGGTATAACAAATGAATTATACAAAACCCCGTTTATTGCTGAAAAGGTTCTGAAAAAATCGACTGTAAGAAATCCCCTTCCGCCTTTTATTACAAGCAAGCTGCAGCAGGAGTCCATCACAAAGTTAAAATTCTCCGCTAAAAAAACCATGATGGTTGCCCAGCAGCTTTATGAAGGAATAGACCTTGGCCCCGGTGAGCCGGTCGGTCTTATAACCTACATGAGAACCGATTCGACCAGGATTTCAAAGGAATCGGCTGAAGAGGCATTACAGCTTATAAGGGAGAATTTCGGGGATAAATATTCTCTTAAGGAACCGAGGTTCTTTAAGAATACGAAAAAGGTCCAGGATGCCCATGAAGCCATACGCCCTTCATCGGTTTACAATACTCCTGAAAAAGTCGCTCCGCATCTTTCGAAAGACCAGCTTGAGCTCTATACTCTCATATGGAAACGGTTTGTGGCATCCCAGATGACACAGGCTGTTATAGACAAAGTGACCGTATCGATATCAGCCGGCCAGTACATTTTTAACGCAAACGGATCAACAGTCAAATTTCCGGGTTTCATGTCCCTTTACATATCAGCCGATGAAGACATGGAAGAGGAAAAGAAAAAAATGCTGCCGGATATTTCCGAAGGCATGGTTTTAAAAATGAACAAACTTGAACCAAAACAGCATTTCACGCTTCCCCCTCCGAGATTTTCCGAAGCTTCCCTTGTAAAAGAGCTTGAAGAAAACGGAATCGGACGCCCCAGCACATACGCCGCCATTCTTTCAACGATACGGGAAAAAGGTTATGTTGATTTTTTAAAAGGTTACTTTAAACCAAGCGAGCTCGGATTCATTGTAAATGATCTCCTTGTGGAAAGCTTTCCGAATATATTCAACGTTGATTTCACGGCCAGGATGGAAGACGATCTTGACCGGATAGAAGGAATGGATGCAAAGGCGCTTGATGTTCTGAGCCGTTTTTACAAATCCTTCAAGATTGAGCTGGATAAAGCCTCCGAAGAGATGCTCAGTGTGAAAGGTGTGGGTTTTCCGACCGGTCTCAAATGCCCTGAATGCGGGAATGAGCTGAAAATAAAGGTTGGGAAAAACGGCCATTTTCTTGCCTGCAGCGGCTATCCGGAATGCTCTTATTCCAGAGATTACCAGAGGGATGAAAAGGGTGCAATCCTGCCGGCCTCACCACCCTCAAGTGAAGCTACAGACCTGGTTTGCGAGAAATGTCAAAAACCGATGGTACTGAGACATGGAAAGTACGGAGATTTTTTTGCCTGCTCCGGATACCCCGAATGCAGAAATACCCAGTCGTCCAATTCAAACGGAAAAACACAGACAACAGGAATCAAATGTCCCGAAAATAATTGCTCTGGTGAAATATTTGAAAAAAAATCAAAAAGAGGTAAAACTTTCTTCGGTTGCAACCGGTTCCCGGAATGTAAATTCGCAACCTGGGACAAACCTGTTGCAAAGGAATGCCCGTCATGCGGAGCAAAATTTCTTCTTGAAAAAACCACCAAGAAAGGCGGCTCTTACAATTACTGTATAACCGTAGAATGCGGCTACAGCGAAAAGAGTTGACGGTTTCTTTAAAAAACTTTTCTGATTTTTTCATGGAATCTTATAATGATATTCGGCAACTATGATTGCGTATCCGTGGAACTCGGCGACTTTCTTCTTGATGGCGGCGCCATGTTCGGCGTTGTTCCGAAAATGCTTTGGGAAAAGAAAATCCCGGCTGACGATAATAATCTTATCCAGATGAAAGCAAGATCTCTTCTGATACATGGAAATGAAAGAAACATTCTCGTTGATGCAGGCCCGGGTAAGAAGTTATCTGAAAAAATGAAAAAAATTTACGGAATAGACGACCGTTCAGTCAATGCTGATGCCTCCCTCTCAAAACACGGCCTGACATGTGACGATATAACCGATGTAATTATCACTCATCTTCACTTCGATCATGCAGGCGGTTCCACGATAATCAGAGAGAAAAAGCCGGTCCCTGCATTTCCGAACGCAAAATACTACATTCAGAAAGCGCAATTCGAAGCTGCGATCAATCCCGGGCCGGGGGAGGCGTCAAGCTTTACGAGAGATGATTTTGTGCCTCTTGAAGAATCGGGTGTTCTGAAAGTGCTCGATGGTTCCTGTGAGCTTTTCAACGGAATTGAAATTCTCATCACAGACGGTCACACGAAAGGCCAGCAGCATCCCCTTGTAAAGGGAAAGGAGGCTTCTCTCTTTTTTTGCGCCGATCTCATTCCGACATCGGCCCACATCCCTGTCTCATGGCGCATGGCGTATGATAACTATCCTCTGACCATAATAAAGGAGAAGGAAGAATATCTTTCAAGGGCGCTGAAGGAAAACTGGATCCTTTTTTTCGAACATGATCCTGCTTGCGCTGCAGCCTCCGTCAGGAAGACCGGAACTGCAATCCGGCTCGACAAAACGTTTTCCCTGTAAAAGCAACGACGACAGTGTTGCCGACTGGCCCGGCCATATAATTCTTGCAACTGCGTTCCCTGTCCAACTTGATCACATTATGTTCCAAGTCCTCGATTTATCTCTTGATCTAAATGGACTGATAAAATTATTTATCCGCTTAATATTGTCCATCAGGCAATAACTTTTATACACAAGTGCAATACAAAATGGGGATGGAAACCATCCCCATTTTATTTCTTTTAAATCAACAAGGTTTTATTTCAATTTACAGTCCAGTCTTTCAGGAGCCACATCAACAACCTCAAGCTTTCCGTTACCAATTTTTTTTCCGTCTAACACTTGCGCAAGCTCCTCGCTTGTCCCTTTGTAAAGGAGGTCAAGCACAAGAACGCCGCCGGTTTTATTCCACCCTTCTTTTTTACTGCTCGCAACTTTCTCCATCTTTTCAATGGTTGTAATAACCATTTTGGATTCCTGAAAAGAGTTTACACCTGTTATATGCAGCTTAAGAGGAGATCCATTATTGAGAAAACCCTGGAAAGAATTTGTTATGGCATCTACCAGGTATTCATCCACAGCCTTCTGGACAGCCATCTGTATGGCATTTGTAGCCCCGGTAAGCGGGCTCATATGGGCTGAAACACCGTTCTTCACAACAGAGCCCAAAACAAGTCCCGTCTGTGTTTGGATGACCTTCAACTGGAGGCTTGCCTGTATCGATTTAATCCCCGAACCCGGATAGGCTTCTCCTGCATCCTGCGCAACAGCCTTGCCTACGATAACATATTGTGCTCCGAATTTAAGACCCAGGGCTTTCGCCGCATTTGCATTACCCGCAAGCGCCTGCCTTCCCTGATTATTGTTCATGACGGCATCAACCTGGGACTTGTCAACAAGCTCAAAGCCTTTGGCGCCAAGCATTGAGGACATTTCGGTTGAAGCAATGCCCATTCCGAGATTGTCCATGCTCTTATAATCCTCTTCGACAAGAACCATGAGTTTCGGACGCTCCATACTCTCAAGGAGTATCTTCATCGCAATGAGGTCGTCCTTGATTTTGTCAAGAGAGACGGTAGCGCTTACCATCAGTTTGAAGAGGTTGCCTTCCCTGGTTTCTTTCAGAACCGCAAACCTTTTTATGTAACCCTGTGTTTTGGAAAATATCTTGTCTTTTTTCAGTTCAAAATTCTCAACCTCTGTCTGTGAGTTAATAAATACACCGACTGCTTCCTCGACAGCCGAACGCCGGGCCTGTCGTATGGCATCTTCCCTCGATATTGAACTTGTGCCTTCTGTCTCGATTACTTTATCTTCAGCAAAAGCTCCACCGCAAAAGATCAGCAATCCGGCAAATACAGATATAAGTAAAGTTAGCTTTTTCATCAGTTTAAACCTTTCACGTTATCGACCTGCGTTTTATAAACAGGGTCAAGTTCAATACATTTTGAAAACAACCTTCGTGCCTCTTTCTTATCACCCCGGTCCAATGCATCAAGTCCTTTCGAAAAATAAAGCGCGGCATTGATATCGCCTTCACTCTTTACCTGGGGAGGCTTAAAAGCCACTTTCATTGATCTTGCAATCTTTCCGGCAAGCTCCATGGCTAAATTCATCAAACCGCCGCTATCTCCCACAATAGACTCAGCCATCACCACCTCACTTGTTTCAACTTTTATGATCCTGACATCCATACGAACCTGATTTCCAAGCACCATAAAAGAACCGAAAACAATTGATTGCGCTCCGAGTATTTTGCCGGCTCTTACCGCGGTTTCTCAGTAATGTAAGCTGACGTCCTATCTCTTCCTCAATTAGAGGCTTGTTCATGTTTTTGTAACCTTCCCATATCTGTATTGCTTTTTCAAAATTTTCCTTGTTCAAATAAGCAAGACCAAGGTAATAGGTTGCAAACGGCTCTCCAGGTTCATTTTTCAAGGTGGTTTCAAACTCTGCAATGGCTTCATTCAGCCGGCCTGTTTTCAAATACCAGACACCAAGCCTACTCCGCGACTTTACCGAATCGGGGTTTTCTCCGATATACCCCTCATAAACAGGTATTGCATCATCTTTATCCATTCCGGCTTTTTGTCCCTTGATTTCAGATCCGTCCATACCGGCGCAACCGGACAACAAGATAACACTTATAAGTAAAATACCGAAATAAAGTTTTAATGCATGCATTAAGTCACGGTTTATCCTGATATGAATTTGTACGTAATTATATCGTTATTTTTACACTCATATGCCTTCATTATCAAGTGTAAAAAGTCTCAGGGTATTTGTATCAAAATCCACACTTATTATCCAAATAAATGATATATTTCCCAATATGCCGAACCCCGATAAACGGGACTCTTTTCAGTACCCCCTTGAGGGGTGTAAGTAAGTTTACGAGATTATTTCCTGCCGCTCTTTTCAGTACTCCCTTGAGGGGTAGAAAAACGCAGGAAATAATCTCTAACTTACTAAAAGATTTGAAGTATGGCGCAAGAATATGCTATCAACCTGACATAATATTCCATACCGTCCATCCGGGAGGCGATAGATCATGAAACCAGTCTCACATTTCACATCAGATAAGATATGTAGGTGGAAAACTATTGCATGCATTATCCTTTTTATTCTTTTCCTGCCGGCTTTTTCCCCGAGCATTGAAGATGACAGGTTCTCCCCTTTTATTGAAACATATCCAAACGGAAGGATTGACTGGAACAGCGGGATTATGTACGGCATGGGGAGAGGATATCTCCACTTAAATAATAATTCAGAAAACATTGCTATCAGGGCAGCCCAGGTGATAGCTGCCGGAAATATTCTAAAGGTTGCAGCCGGAGTCCGCCTTGATGACTGGCGAACACTTGAGACACTCGGGAAAGACCGGGTGGTCATTGAGCTGAAAGCTCTCGTTCGCTACAAGGTGCATAAAACGGAATTCATAAAAAATAACCTCTCCCCTATCCCGAACTCCTGATCAATTACAAGGGTGACTACACTTTATTCGACCGGATATCTTACGCAGATGCGGTTTTGAACTGTTTTCCGCCAGACAAAGTGAAAGGCAAAATCATTTTAATCGGAAGCAGCCTCGCCACTCAGAAGGATTTCTTCAGCACTCCGTTCACTAGATTCTATAACCCTGTTCGTGAATACAAAGAAAAATTCGGATCCGTCGTTGAAGATACACTGGGCGGAAAAGATCCCGGAGTATCCTGTCACGCATTTGCCCTTGAAACGATTCTCAGCGGGGAATTCATAAAAAAGATGTCTGAAAACAAGGTGCTGCTTTTTACAGTAATTACAGGGCTGGCTAGCCTCGTTTTTTATATTCCGGCCATAGGATTCGCCGGGGAAGTCATTATTTTTTGCGCAACCGTTGCTTTTGTCGTTTTCTTTTCTCATCTCATCTTTTTAAAAAGGCTTATCTGGATCGATGTCTCCCCGTTTATAGGGATTATTATCCTCCAGTTTGTAGCAGGAATAATGGTGCAAAAGCACTTGTATCAGGCAGCCCAGGTAGCATCCGTGAAGAACAGGTACTTTAAAGCATATTTTACCGGATTACTTCAGGGTAGACAGAGGGAAAGAGGCATTCATACAAAAATGAGAGTAAAGCTTGCGGCAAAGATGCTGGTAATTGCCTGGGTTATGATGAAGAGAAAGGAGGCCTTTGATCCGGGTCGTTTGAATATCAGGTAGACAAGTTATTTTGATTTCGGCAAGAGAGCCCGCTTAAATACGTTGAGGCATTGAGACCTCGGGAGGGACAATTCTGAGCCTCTTACTGAGCTTTAGAGTCTGAATAAGGGATGACTGGCAGCGTTGCATATGCAGAGCATGCCGGATAATGATAACGATCAGACGGATGAAGTTCGTACCAGTGAGAGAATTGCCGAAAAAGATGTTGAAAACCAACAGGAGAGGTGCGCCCTTAAAAAGGCTGGCTTTCTAACCTCTTTAATTAATTTGACAATAAATTTATTATTTTTTAACTGACAAGGAGACTATAGGATGTCCCCTATATGGGCCGTTTCAAAGGGCGTAACAGTTTAGTCCTTTTGCAATTATTTTTGCTAAAAAATAAAATAAAGCTGGACATCCGGCTTTTTTTATGGTTTTATACGTGAGTAAAAATACTCACAACAATAAGGAGCCCCTATGCAAAGATTGCAACTTCACAAAAAACGACAGGGTTTGCTCATTCAAGAAATCACGGCTCATCTTGACT
>JAUYEO010000258.1 GCA_030689795.1 Desulfobacterales bacterium
GCACGTCCGGTAAGGATCATATCCAACGCACGGCTAATGCCGATTAACCGGGGGAGGCGCTGGGTTCCGCCATCAATGAGGGGGACGCCATAGCGTCTGCAAAAGACCCCGAGAACAGCATCCCGCTCAACGACCCGCAGGTCACACCAGCAGGCCAGTTCCAATCCTCCGGCTACAGCATAACCTGATATGGCAGCAATTACAGGCTTGGATGTTTTCATCCGGCTTGGACCCATCGGGCCAGGCTTTGACATGTCCTGATTCAGGCTGTTGACTTCGTTCAAATCATTCCGGGATATCGCCTTGAGATCCGCTCCGGCACAAAAGTTCCCTCCCTCACCCCACAATACTGCCGCAAGCATGCTGTCATCACGTTCAAAATCTTCGAAGGCCATGACGAGTTGTTCCGCGGTTTCCCTGTCTACCGCATTTCTGTTATCCGGCCTGCTTATTATGATCGTGCAGATCGCGCCCTTCTTTTCAACCAGAACTTTCATGACTGTATCCTCCGTTCATTCAAACAAATTATCCATATTTACCGCCGCCCCCGGCTTGAATAAAGAATGCCGATGATCGGCAGGTTCCGGCTGATGCCTCTTTATCCACTGCTTCATATCCTTAAGAAGCTGCAGGTCACGCTGGATAGTTCGGGGCGTTGTATGAAACTCTTTGCTGAGCCAGGAGCTTGAAACCTTCTCCTTTTCCATGAATACCCTGAGTATCTGGCCCAGGCGGGTCAGTTTTGTCCCGGTGTTTTTCAAACGGGTCATCGCTTTTGCCTCCTTTGTCATGATCGCAAATATAAACTATTGCCCAAGGAAAATAATGCGACGTACGTTTGTCGTTCGGGTCTTTATTTATCAGCAAAAGGCTTATAATATCAATGCAAATGATAAAACGATTTCATAAATAGTCGTATTCGGGACGGCAAAGTAAAAAGCTCAGTATGCAAGGCGCGCGAATCTTGAAGAATGAAGCGTACTTTATGGTACGCTGCAATGACGAAAGATGAAGCGCAACACAGCAGAATGACTTTTTAAGAAGCCGTCAAAGGAGGGAAGAAATGGAAGCGACAATAACAGGCCATCTGGAAGGAATAAAATTCGGAGAGATTCAGATCCACAAACATGTTGCCGTTTTACCAATCTTAACCAGCAACGGCCATGGACCGGCATATCTGACCATGAAAGAGACGATAGAGAGCAGTCTTCTGACAGTCACGGAGGTTTCGGAGGGAGGCCATGTCCCGGAGCTGAAAGTCATAAACAGGGCGGATAAGCCGGTTCTCCTGATAGATGGCGAGGAGCTGATCGGTGCCAAGCAGAACCGGGTGCTCAATACCACCATCCTGCTCAAGGAAAAATTGGAAACAGTCACACCGGTAAGCTGCACCGAGCATGGACGCTGGAGTTATCAATCGGGGCATTTTGAGGAATCGGAATACATGATGTCTGCCAACCTCAGGAATATAAAGAATATGTCGGTATCCAATTCACTGAAAAATTCCCATAGGTTTGCCTCGGATCAGGGCGCCGTGTGGGATGGCATCGGTACCCAGGCGGCTGCTGCCGGGGTTCATTCCGCAACCGGAGCCATGAGGGATATCCATGAAGCAAGGAGGGAGGATTTTGACGACTGGTTGGAACAATATCCGCTTGTATCGGAACAAAAAGGACTTCTTGTAATGGTGAACGGCAAGGCTGTCGGCTTCGACATGGTCTCAAATATTGATGCTTTCAGAGTCATTTACCCGAAGCTTATCAGGAGTTACCTCATGGATGCCATCCTGGAAAAGCCGGGAAAAGGAAAAGCGGCATCTTCACATGAAAAGGCGAAATCCTTCATGAGCACCATTCTCACATGTACGGAGAAGAGATACGACTCCGTCGGCCACGGGCAGGATTACCGCTATGAGGGCAAGAAGATTGTCGGCTCCGTGCAATTGGCTCTACAGACTTGTTATTTCAATTAAAGTTTTTGACCAAAAAGCCGATAATAAAATAAAAAGCCTGTTCCAACATAGTGAAACACAATAAAACAGCAGATGAAATTATCGGTTATCGGCGACAGTTATCTTTTTACCAACCTGGCGTAACTGGAATGAAATGAAAAAAACCATGAAAACAGAGAATGTTAAAATATTGTTTGTATTGTGGGCCGCATGGACAATGAGTTGTCTCATTGTCGCAAATTCGAGCTTGGCCAAGGGCAATAGTGTCAAAACTTATGTTGGAAGCGAAAACTGCCAGTCATGTCATGAGCAGCAATACAACAATTTTATCACAAACGCTGCCAAAGCCCGTTCCTTTGAGCATGTTCAGATCATGAAAAAAGGTCTGACAGAAGCCGAGTATAAAGGTTGTCTGAAATGCCACACAACCGCCCACGGGGAGCCCGGCGGTTTTGTATCCGTGGAGGCCACCCCTGAACTCAAGAATCCAGGATGCGAGGTGTGTCATGGACCAGGCAGCATGCATATCGAATCCGGTGATCCAAAAGACATCAAACAGCCTACCATGGCTGTTTGCGAGAAATGCCATATTTCAGAACGGGTAAACTCTTTCAAATTTAAACCGGTGCTTTATGGAGGAGCCCATTAGCAATCTTCAAATTATAAAATATCATGGCAAAAAAGAGCCAGGAGCGCCTATGAAATTTCAAGCCTATTTTCAGAACAGATTGTGGCTCAAGGTTATGCTGGCCCTCGCGCCGATGTTAACGATTTGCATCGGGCTCATCATCGGTATTAATTTATTCAACCAGAACCGTCTAATCCGGGGACAGACACAGCAGGGTTGCGAAAACCTGGCAGCAGCCATCGAAAGCAGTGTTATTGATGCTTTGGCAGTCGGCAATAACAACGAAGTTCGAAAGCAGTTCATTCGTTTGAAGGAACACGCAGCAGGTATCGAGGTCTCAATTTTCGATTTTAACGGAGACATCACCTTTGCATCAGATCTATCAAAGGTGCATCAGGGTATCAGTTCCATCTTATTCAACAACAAGGCTCTGGCTGCTGTAACTAAAATGCTGCAAGACGGCAAAACGCCTCCCGAATCTTTCGAAGAGGCGATCGGGCAAAAGTCTTATCTGAGTCTGATCCAACCCATTCTGAACATGGAAAGCTGCCATCATTGCCACGGGAGTTCAAGGAAAGTTCTCGGCGGCATCCACGTCAGGACATCAACCCAGGCTGCCCTTTCCGCAGCGCAGCAGGCTCGAAATCAAGGAATCCTCGTGGGATTTGCCGGGTTGATGATTCTGGTGCTGGCAATCTTCGGGTTGTTTAACAAGATGGTCAATCAGCCGGTTAATAAGGTTCTGTACCTGGCCGGCAAGATGCGGCAGGGAGACTTCACCCAGACCGTGCCGGTCGAGGCAAGAGACGAAATCGGTCACTTGTGCACTCGCATGAACCTGGTCAATGAAAACCTTTGCAGCATGATCGGAGAAATATTTGCCGCTTCTCAGAGCGTTGCGTCTTCGGCTTCCCAGCAGGCCGCTTCCATTGAGGAGACCAGCGCCTCGCTGGAGGAGCTGGCATCAATGACCAAAAGCAATAGCAATCATGTCACGATGGCAGAAGATCTTATGCGCGAATCTTCAGCCAGGGTTCAGCAGGTCAACAAGATCATGACGGAATTAGCCGGATCCATGGCCGGCATTTCACAATCCAGTGAAGAAATTTCTGAAATCGTCAATACCATTGAAGGAATCGCCTTTCAAACCAATTTGCTGGCGCTGAACGCGGCTGTCGAGGCTGCCAGGGCCGGAGAAGCCGGCGCCGGATTCGCGGTGGTCGCCGATGAAGTGCGTAATCTGGCAATGCGTGCGGCTGAAGCGGCAAAGAATACGTCAGGTCTAATCGGACATGCGGCAGAAAACATTCATCATGGCAGCGCCTTGGTTGGCAGGACCGTTGAAGCTTTCAAGGGCCTTTCTGAAAGCTCTGCCAGGATTTCAGCTCTGATGAGTAAAATATCGAACGTTTCCTTGGAACAGTCATCGGGTATCGCGCAAATTAATGAGGTAGTACATCAGATGAACAGCACCATCCAACAGAATGCCGCAACGGCAGAGCAACTGTCTTCCTCCATCGGATCGTTCAAATTTCAATAACCCTGACCTTTTCGAATATACAGCGCAGGGCTTGTAGTATATCGCTATCCCCCGCGGCAATTAAACAGATTGTGGCACGGGAAAATATGTAAAGTATTAAACTCATTTTGCCGATAATGTAAAAAAGAACACCTGACAATTCTGCAGGGGTCAGGGTGGGCGAACCCGGAATATAATCTGTTATTATAAAACACGAAAGGATAGAGGGAACATGTTTGTAATTATCGGTACTGTGATTGTCCTTGGGAGTGTGTTAGGCGGGTTTATGCTTGAAGGAGGACCTATCCTTGTCCTCATGCAGTTTGTGGAATTTCTCATTATTGGCGGCGCTGCTCTGGGAGCGCTCATTATCTCTGCCCCGGCCAGTCTCCTTAAAAAGATAATAGGAAAAATGATAGCCACCTTAAAGGGTTCTGCAGTCAGTAAACAGACATACCTCGACCTCCTTAAGTTCATGTTCGATATCTTCCAGTTAAGCCGTAAAGAAGGGCTTATCGCCATTGAGACCCATATAGAAAATCCTGACAAGAGCGCCCTTTTTACTAAATATCCCCAAATCATCAACAACCGTCATCTCCTTCAATTTATGTGCGATACGTTCCGTCTCGTTATCGTCGGAGGTGTGTCTCCCCACGATATGGAGATGCTTATGGATGGAGACATCGAGACCCACCATCACGAAGGTACCAAACCGGGCATGATTCTGCAGAAAATCGGAGACTCCATGCCGGGACTCGGCATTGTGGCTGCAGTGTTAGGGATTGTAATCACAATGCAGGCCATCGATGGCCCGCCGGCAGAGATTGGCCATAAAGTGGCCGTAGCATTGGTGGGCACTTTTCTGGGCATCTTTCTTTCCTATGGCTTTATCCAGCCCCTTGCAACAAATATTGACATGGCCAACGAAGAAGAAACCAAAGTCTTTGAAGCAATCAAGTCAGGCATGATATCCTTTGCAAAGGGGGCAAATCCGATTGTATCTTTAGAGTTTGCGAGACGCACAATCCCGGACGAATACAGACCCACATTCCTGGAAATGGAAAAGCATGTGAAGGGCAAAAAATAATGGACGAAGAGCATAATAATCCGGTCATAATTGTCGTTAAGAAGAAAAAAGGGCATGGCGGCCATCATGGCGGGGCATGGAAGGTTGCCTATGCCGACTTTGTTACCGCCATGATGGCCCTTTTCATCGTTTTGTGGATCGTTGGGCAGAGCAAAGAGGTTAAGCAGGCTATCTCCGGCTATTTTAAGGACCCAGGCGTATTTACAAGCGGCAGTTCCGGCGGAATTCTTCCAGATGCAGAACAACTGATGCCCTCGCCACCACCTCCGGTTGAGACCGAGGTGGATAAGCGCGCTTCCGAAATGGAAGAGCTCAAAACCGAGGCAGATAAAATCAAAGAAACTATCGCTCAATCTCCGGATTTCAGCAAGTATAAGGATAAAATTAAGTTGACAGTCTCAGAGGAAGGTTTGCGTATTGACCTTGTTGAGGAGTCGGAAGGCCTTTTCTTTGATATAGGAAAGGCGAACATGAAACCTGATACTGTAAAACTATTGAAGATGATTGCGGGGGAAAATCTGTCGCTTCTCAAGAACAGTGTAATAGTAGAAGGGTACACGGATGCAAGACCGTACATCTCTGAAGGGTACTCCAACTGGAATTTGAGCTCCGACCGGGCCAACAGTGCTAGAAAAGTGTTGGAAGAGGGCGGCTTGCGAAAGGATCAGATTCTTCATGTGCGCGGTTTTGCAGACAGAAAACTGAGGATGCCCGATAAGCCTTTCGATGTTTCCAACAGGCGGGTGAGTATTCTTCTGCCCCTGATAAACTCTGTCGGGGAAACTCCCAAACCGGAAGCACAGCCACAGGATTCAGACCAAAACCAGGCTGGTGGCCCAACAGGCAACCCCGGATATGGCAACAACGGTAAAAACGGACCGTCATAATATAAGGGAAAGTATCAAATGATTAATCCTGAGAAGAAACCTATAATTCTTGTTGTAAATGAAAATCTTCCGTCTCCCGGCGCAATAGAAGAGATATTAAAGAGGGACGGGACCTTTGACGTATGCCTTGCGTATAGTGTCTCAGAGGGGATCCGGATCGCACGTGATATAAAGCCCGACCTTTTAATATGTTTTTGGAAGGCCATTGGAAATTTTATCGACATTTGCCGGCAAATACAAAACGATACCGATCCTTTTCCGCCTGCATTTCTCCTTCTTTCAGACGGAGCAGATGGCACGGATATGGCGAGATGCCTGGAACTGGGCGCCGATGATTATATTGATGATTCTTTATGTAATCAGGTGCTTATTCCCAAGGTCAGATATCTGTTAAGCACCAGAAGTCTGAGTGAAGAACTCCGGAATCAACAGATACAGCTTGAAGAGATGAACGCCCTGTATGAAAGAAACTTCAAAAACTTCAAACAACTGACTTCCATTTTGTTAGGCATCCTGGAAATCCGTATTCCGGGAGCAAGGGATCGCGCTGAGACCGCAAAGACTGTCGCAGAATTTTTAACAGACAGGCTCGGTATTGAATCAGGGAAAAGGCAAAATATCATATTTGGCGCCATTATACACGAATTGGGCAAGATAGGTCTCCCGGATGAGATTGTGGGGAAGCATTATAATACTGTGTCCGCAGAAATGTTGACCGTGTTTCAGAACTACACGACAATTGGAGCTGTGATCATATCCACCATGACGGGATACAGAGAATCTGCCGAGGCGGTCCATCATCAGCTCGAGAATTATGACGGTTCGGGTTTCCCTGACGGATTGATGGGAAATGAGATAAACGTGGGCGCCAGGGTACTGAGGGCAATTGTGTTTCAGGAAGATCTCCAAGCCGGGGGCTTTTCCACAGAGGTTATAATAGACAGAATCAGGCTCGCCATGCATACGATCCTTGACATGAAGATAGCAAACCTGCTCATTGAATTCCTCCAGGAGCGGAACAAGAAACCAGACAGCAACAGGCTTAAGATATCCCTTGACGAGCTGAAGGAGGGTATGATGATCGCAGAAGATGTTTACGCTGCAAGCGGGATAAAACTGGTTCCAAAAGGCGTTCGGGTGCGGGAAAAGATGCTTGCCATAATAATGGAGCGGAACAAAATGGACCCGATCATCGGCGGGGTTTACATCATCAACTGTTGATTTTCCTTGGTTTTTAACCTGCTTGTTGTTTAATTGATACCCTTCCGGAAACAAATATTGGACACAGTTGAGTTTCAAACCCTTCTTCCTTAAAGCACAAACAAGGTAGAAGGACATGAGAGCGTAAAACTCTTTCTGTCAGCCAGTTCCTTAATTTTTCCATTATCTGATCCGGGCATTTCTCTGGGTTTAAACTTAACCTTTGAGATGATGGTTGATGGTTTCAAATCAAAGCCGTAT
>JAUYEO010000295.1 GCA_030689795.1 Desulfobacterales bacterium
TATCGAAAACGGAGTCGTCAGGCATAGTGGCGCTTGTGGTGATGATGGGATTACCGAGTTCTTCCACAAGCGCAAGGCAGATTTTGTTGTTGGGAACTCTTATTCCTGCTGTTTTGCGGTTTGTCAGCATTATTTTGGGGACAAGCTTTGAGCCTTCAAGGATAAATGTATATGGCCCCGGCAAAAGACGTTTCATGGTTTTATAGGCATAATTCGACACCTTGGCATAGTCGCTGATGTTTTTGAGCCCCGAACATATGAAGCTGAAAGGCCTTTTTTTATCCCTCTGTTTCAAAAGGTATATTTTTTCAATTGCCTTCTTGTTCATTATATCACACCCGATTCCGTAATATGTATCTGTCGGATAGGCGATAATACCGTCATTTTTCAGGACTTCGACAACTTTCCTGATAAGGCGTTTCTGCGGATTTTCCGGATTGATTTCAATAATCATGATTGTATTTTTTACTATGCCTGCCGCTTCTTTGTCAAGGTAAAGGCAATTTAATCATTGCCAAAGAAAGCCCCTTCTGATATTCGGGAAGTTAATATTTTTTGCCGGAAAACGTTTTAACGCGTTTTTTTAATAAAGATTAATTCAACAGTCAACATATTGTATATATTAATATTATGGAGGTATTCATGGTTAAGGCAGAACTTGATGATGCATATTCTTTTGACGATGTTTTGCTTATTCCGAACTATTCCGATGTGCTGCCGAAAGATGTTAATACGGTTACGCAACTGACGAAAAACCTTTCATTGAATATTCCTATTGTCAGCGCAGCCATGGATACGGTGACCGAGGCGCAGACCGCCATAAGCATGGCAAGAGCAGGTGGAATAGGATTTATCCATCGTAACATGGGCATTAAAAACCAGGTCACGGAAGTGAATAAGGTGAAAAAATCGGAAAGCGGCATGATTGTGGATCCTGTCACGATTCATCCTGATCAGAAGGTTCGTGAAGTGCTGAATCTGATGGAGGAATACAGAATTTCAGGAGTGCCGGTAACGAAAGGCGATCAACTCGTTGGAATAGTCACCAACAGGGATTTGCGTTTTGAAACCAACCTTGAAAGGAAGGTATCCGATGTAATGACAAAGGATAATCTTGTCACCGTTTCGGAAGGGATTTCGCTTGAAAATTCAAAAATGCTTTTGCACAAGCACAGAATTGAAAAGCTTCTAGTGGTTGATAAAAAGGGCCGGCTTACGGGAATGATAACAATCAAGGATATTGAAAAAATAAAAAAATTTCCGAATGCCTGCAAGGACAGGATGGGAAGGCTCCGGGTGGGAGCCGCTGTGGGTGTCGGTCCCGACATGGAAGAACGGGCGGAGAAACTGCTGGGTGCAGGCGCCGATGTCATTCTGATCGATACTTCCCACGGCCATTCAAAGAATGTTATGGAGGCTGTCAGGATTTTAAAAAGCACCTTCAAGGATATTGAGCTTATTGCCGGAAATGTTGCAACCGAAAAGGGAGCAGGCGACCTGGTAAAAGCCGGAGTCGATGGAGTAAAGGTCGGAATCGGTCCAGGTTCCATCTGCACAACCCGTATTGTAGCAGGCGCGGGAGTGCCGCAGTTAACGGCAATAATGAACTGCAGAAGGGTTGCCGATAAGACCGGTGTTCCTCTTATTGCGGATGGCGGCATCAAGTTTTCAGGCGACCTGACAAAGGCAATAGGCGCCGGAGCCCACGTGGTAATGATAGGCGGGCTGTTTGCCGGAACGGAGGAGAGCCCCGGCGAGTCGATATTTTTCCAGGGTCGGAGCTACAAGGTATACAGGGGAATGGGTTCGCTTGAGGCGATGAAATCGGGAAGCAGGGACAGGTACTACCAGGGAGATCAGACTGAAGAGGACAAGCTTGTTCCTGAAGGGATAGTAGGGCGCGTTCCATACAGAGGTTCGCTCTCCGCCAATATATTACAGCTTGTCGGAGGACTTAAGGCAGGGATGGGATATGTCGGTTGCCGGACTCTCAAGGAATTGAGAGAAAAAGCAAGGTTTGTGAAGATAAGCGCAGCAGGATTGCGTGAAAGCCATGTACATGACGTAATAATCACCAAGGAAGCCCCCAACTACAGACTCGACTGAGCGGAAGTA
>JAUYEO010000262.1 GCA_030689795.1 Desulfobacterales bacterium
GCAGCAGGCGGTTCACAACATATGAGCAGATTGAAGAGATACCTGTTGTAATTATCAAAAAAGACGGGCGCAGAGAGGTTTTTTCCAGAGACAAAGTGCGTACGGGCATGCAGAAAGCATGCGAAAAAAGAAACATAAGTATGAATGTGATAGAAGATTTTCTTGATGAGCTTGAGCGCGATCTCAGGGAAACAGAAGAAAAAGAGATACCTGCCCACGTAGTCGGCGAAAAGATCATGACTAAGCTTCATGAAATTGATGCTGTGGCGTACGTCAGGTTCGCTTCGGTTTACAGGGAATTCAAGGATGTTAATGATTTTGTTTCGGAACTTAAAAAACTTTTAAGCAAATAAATTATGGATGACACATTCTTCATGAAGATGGCGCTTGATCTTGCCGAGAAAGGCCGCGGGTTTACTTCACCGAACCCCATGGTCGGCGCGGTTGTTGTTAAAGACGGCAAGGTTGCCGGAAAAGGGTATCATGAAGCGGCAGGAAAACCTCACGCGGAGGTGAATGCCATCGATGACGCAAAAGCCTGTGCAAGCGGAGCTACTCTTTATGTTACGCTTGAACCGTGCAATCATTTTGGGAAAACGCCTCCCTGTACTGAAAAAATTCTTGAATCAGGCATAAAAAGGGTTGTAGCGGCAGTAAGAGATCCCAATCCTGATGTAAAAGGAGACGGCGCAGAGTTTTTAAGAAGTAAGGGCGTAGAAGTAATTTTTGGAATTTGTGAAAGAGAGGCAAAAAGGCAGAACGAAGTTTTTTTAAAATATATCAAAACAAAGCGGCCGTTTGTAACCGTTAAATGCGCTTCGACACTGGACGGGAAAATTGCAACCAAAACCGGAGATTCCAAATGGGTTACAGGCGAAGAAGCAAGGCAGTTCGTTCACCGGTTGAGGCATTTTACTGACGCCATTATGGTTGGCATTGATACTGTAAAAAGGGATGATCCGAAACTTACAACCCGGCTTGACGGAATAACAGGCCGTAATCCGGCAAGAATAATTCTCGATTCAAGGCTTTCAATTTCTGAGGATGCGATTGTATTGCAGCGGAATTCCGGTTCTGATACAATTATAGTAGTAACCGATTCGGCGCTTGATGCAGCCCTGTTACGGAAAAAAGCAAAATTTGAAGAAAAAGGCATTAAGATTATCGAGTCTCCGACTAAGGGCAACCTGATAGATCTCGATTTTCTTATGGGAAGACTCGGCTCAATCGGGATTACGAGCCTTTTAATTGAGGGTGGAAGCCGTGTGATAGCCTCCGCCTTTTCCGCCGGAATAGTGGATAAAATTTTCTTTTTCTTTGCCCCAAAGATTCTTGGGGGTGATGGAGTAACTATCTGCAGCGGTCCAGGACCGGCTCTTATGAGCGATTCCATTCCCGTGAAGGATGTGAATATTCACAGGTTTGGAGATGACATTATGATTGAAGGATATATCCGGTGATATGTTTACAGGGATAATCGAAAGTCTCGGCGATATCAAGATGCTTCGTTCCTCAGGGCACGGGGGAAAGCGTTTTGCCATAGAGGCCGATATTAACCTTGATGGAACAGGCATCGGGGAGAGTATCGCAGTAAATGGAGCCTGCCTGACGGTTGTCGAGATCGCAGGAAAGCGTTTTGAAGTTGATGTATCACCCGAGACCCTTGAAAAAACAAACCTGGGGAATGCAAGAGCGGGAGAACGGGTAAATATAGAGCGGGCCATGCGTCTTTCAAACCGTCTGGACGGGCATCTTGTTTCAGGGCATATTGACGGAGTGGGCACTATAACCGGAAAAAAAGTTGCCGGAAATGCGGTGATAATAACTTTCAGCACACCTGTTTCAATCTCGCGTTATGTAATTAAAAAAGGTTCCGTTGCGGTTGACGGCGTGAGTCTTACGGTTAACAACTGTGATGAGGGATGGTTTGAAGTGAGCATAATCCCTCATACTGCCAGGCTCACCACGATGGGTATAAAAGGGGAAGGCGGTTTTGTTAATATTGAAACCGATATGATAGGCAGGTATGTTGAACGCTTTGTAGGGCTGCAATCTGGTGATTATAAGAAAAAAGATGTAAAATCATCCATAGATATGGCTTTTTTGGCGAAAGCCGGATATTTGTAGGCAAATAAGAAAAGGATTCGAGGGTTCGAGGATTCAAGGGGGAAAGCGGCGAGAGAGGGGAAACCCTTTTTATGAAAACAATAAAAAGATAATATAGTAAAAATTCAAAACCAGACGGCAAAGTAAAAAGCTCATTAAGTGAGCATATTTCGACTTTTTACGAGAGCATCAAAGAAGGATCACTTATATGAGTGATATCAATATTTTGTTGAGGAGATAAATATTAAAAGATGCCGATGATTTCGATTGAAGAGGCCATCAGGGATATACAAGAAGGGCGAATGGTTATTCTGTCTGATGACGAAGACCGTGAAAATGAGGGCGACCTCACCATGGCAGCCGAGAAAGTAAACCCTGAAGCTATAAATTTCATGGCAAAATACGGAAGAGGGCTTATATGCCTTTCCATGACGGGCGAGAAAATCGATTCGCTTGATCTCCCGCCAATGGTAGAAAACAATACATCCATGTTTCAGACAGGGTTTACTGTTTCCATAGAGGCAAGATGCGGTGTTACAACCGGAATTTCAGCCGCTGACCGCGCCATCACCGTACTTACTGCCATAGCAGACGGCGCAAAGCCTAAAGACCTTGTCAGGCCCGGCCATATTTTCCCTTTAAGGGCAAGAGATGGCGGTGTGATGGTGCGTTCGGGGCAGACGGAGGGATCCGTCGATATGGCGCGCCTTGCCGGTTTAAAGCCTGCCGGAGTCATCTGCGAGATAATGGATGAAGACGGTTCGATGGCCAGAATGCCCGCGCTTGAAAAATTCAGCGAAAAGCACGGAATAGGCATTTGCACCATAGCGGACCTCATCGAATACAGGATGAGAACCGAAAGCTTTGTCAGAAGGTCGGCGGAAACGGTTATTCCGACTTCATATGCAGGAGAGTTCAAGGCAATAGTATATGAAAATGATGTTGATGACTTTCTCCATATTGCAATGGTGAAAGGAGAGATTAATCCCGAAAAACCTGTTCTTGTCAGGGTTCATTCCGAATGCCTTACCGGCGATATATTCGGATCTTTAAGGTGCGACTGCGGCGACCAGCTTCACGAGTCGATGAGAATGATTCAAAAGGAGGGTTCGGGGGTTCTTCTTTATATCCGCCAGGAGGGTCGTGGCATCGGGCTTGTCAACAAGATTAAAGCCTATGCCTTACAGGACCAGGGATTTGATACTGTTGAGGCGAATGAAAAACTGGGTTTTAAGCCGGATTTAAGAAATTATGGCATAGGAGCCCAGATTCTGGTTGATCTTGGTGTAAGAAAGATGAGGCTTATAACAAACAATCCCAAAAAAATGGTCGGGCTCGATGGATATGGATTAAGCGTTGTTGAACAGGTCGGGATTGAAATTGAGGCCAATAAATTTAACAAGGGTTATCTTGAGTGTAAGAAGCTTAAAATGGGGCACCTTATCAATGTTGATGTAGCGCCATAATAGGCTGTAGGTAGACAGGCTGTAGGAGAATGGTTAACAAGTCGGTTCATGAACCGGTTCTTACCGAAAAACCCTGGCAGCCTTCAGCCTGCAGTCTAAACAACCTCAAATAGTTACCATGGAGGAAGATATGCCTAAAATTATCGAAGCCAGTCTACTTGCCGAGGGCAAGAAATTTGCAATTGTCGCAAGCCGGTTTAATGATTTTATCACAGACAGGCTTGTCGGGGGAGCTGTCGATGCGTTGCTGCGGTCCGGGGCAAAGGAACCCGATATTGAAATAGTCAAGGTGCCGGGTTGTTTCGAGATTCCTCTTGTTGCAAAGAAAATGGCGGCAAGAAAAAAGTATAATGCAATCATATGCCTTGGCGCTGTTATCCGTGGGGCAACGCCGCACTTTGAATATGTGAGCGCCGAAGTTTCCAAAGGAGTTGCGATGGTCGGACTGGAGACATCGGTCCCCGTTATTTTTGGAATAATAACGGCAGAAACAATAGAGCAGGCGATCGAGCGCGCTGGTACCAAAGCCGGAAACAAGGGATGGAGCGCTGCAATTTCCGCCATTGAAATGGCAAACCTGATTGAAATAATCGATCAAGCGTAGCAATGGGAAGCCGCCGCAGGTCAAGGGAGCTTGCCATGCAGGCTCTTTTTTATATGGATAAGTGCAGGGATAATTCGGAAGGAATACTAAAGCTCTTCTGCGATAATTTTAATCCTGCCGAAGATCTCGTTCCTTTTTTTGAGAGGCTTGTAAGAGGTGTTACCTGCTCCGGGCAGGAGATTGATTCCATAATAGAGCAGTTTTCCAGCAACTGGAAAATAACCCGCATGTCATGTGTCGACAGGAACATCATGAGAATAGCCGTTTATGAATTGCTCTGGTGCGATGATATTCCTGCGAAAGTGTCGATAAACGAGGCAATCGACATAGGAAAAAAATACGGAACTGAAGAGTCGGGGCCGTTTATAAACGGCATCCTTGACAGTATCCGGGATGCAATAGAAAAAGAAACAATTAAAGTAACTGATCAGACTGTAGGCTGTAAGCCGCAGGAGAGTGGCTCTTAGCGAAAAGCCCTAACGGCCTATATAGGAGGTTGATTTGATAATAAAGGATTTGACTGTCGGGCCGATAATGGCAAATTGTTTTATTTTAGGATGTGAAACTACAAAAGAAGCGGCTGTTATCGATCCGGGTGATGAGTCGAACAGGATTCTGATGGCTCTTGCCGGGCTGAAACTCAAAGTAAAATACATAATAAATACCCACGGGCATTTTGATCATGTGGGAGCAAACAGAAAGTTGAAGGATGCGACAGGCGCGGATCTTCTGATACACAGCCTTGATGTTCCGATGCTTGGCCATCTTTCGGCAAGCGCTTCCGCATGGGGTCTTCATGCAGATGATTCTCCTCCTCCGGATCGGACTGTAAAAGATGGTGACGAGATAAAAATCGGAAATATTACCTTAAAGGTCATTCATACGCCGGGGCACACACCGGGTGGAATTTCCCTTTATTCCGACGGATGCGTTTTTGTCGGAGACACTTTGTTTGCAGGATCAATAGGCCGTACGGATTTTCCC
>JAUYEO010000291.1 GCA_030689795.1 Desulfobacterales bacterium
AGCTTGGGTCAAGAATGACCACCTGGGATTTGAGCTGTTCTATGTTTATCGCGGCGTGGTGCGCAAGTACCGGCCCGACTTTCTGGCACGGCTCACCACTGGCGAGACGCTGGTATTGGAGACCAAAGGGCAGGACACGGAGCAGGACAAGGTCAAACGGCGTTATCTGGACGAATGGGCGCAGGCCGTGAACGAACATGGAGGTTTCGGACGCTGGCGTTGTGCGGTGGCGAAAGCGCCGGGCGAGATTCGAGATATTCTGATCAAGAGTGACGCAACCGAAGAGAGAGGTTAATACCCCTGCACCGACAGACATGGGGACGGACGAACATGACGTTCGTGCAGAGCGCGCTTGACAGATACACGCATATAAAAGGCAGATCATCTTTTTGCATAAAATAATCCAAAGGATAAATTATGCTTTGCACAAATTGTTTTAATGATGAATACCAGACGGCAACCATAGCCAAGGAGGTTGTCATCAACGGTCGGCCACAGATTATTAATGATATAGACTGTGAAAAATGTCTGAGTTGCGGAGATATTGTTTTTACACATGAACAGAGCCTATCCCTGGATAAAAAACGGATCAACCTGGAATTCAGTTCCAAACCTGTTTTGACCTCTCAACAGTTAAAGTTAATTCGGGAAATTCTAAATATGAAACAGGATGAAATTTGTGAGATTCTCCACATCGGGCGGAATAGCTACGGGAGATGGGAACGAGGCGAAGTAGCTATTTCACCTTCGATGAATCTCCTCGTTCACCAGTTTATGGAACGCTTTCCCAAGGTAAGAGTCAACCTGATCGAAGCTGAGATGCAAGCCGAACTTGAAAAGGCAAAAACCCGTCATCTGACAGACTCGGTTTCGCTGGGAGAGTTTATCCGGGACGTCATTCAGACAACAAACATTTTGATTGATATTGTTTGCAGCAGAGTGGGTGTCAAAGCGGGAGTTATGGAAAGTATCGCAAACAATGACTTGCCTCCCGAAAGCATCCCCGCAGAAATTTCAGCCAATATTCTCAAGTTTTTTCATCTTACGATGAATGACCTTCGGCGGCTATTCGATAATACTAAGAAAATACAGTTGGTTAAAGGGCAGGTTTCCTTCATGCATGCAAGGACTTCCAATTACGGAGAGGCTGCAGAGTCCATGCGTGCCCGAAGTATGAACAAGATTCTTGAAAAATATGTGGCCGAAGATACATCAAAATACCGAAGATCAGTTAATGCCGAATATTTAAAAAAGATCAGTGCCTGCCTGCGGAAAGAAGGGATTGGTAGGAGGTTTTAGCTCATGGAACCAAACTACGCATTTGCACGAAGTATGGCTAAGAAAGTATTGAAAGATTATAGACTATCAGAAGTTCCTACAGATCTTTCAGTAATATTTAAAAACCTCGGCCTGAAATACATTGAACTGAACGATGCTGATGATATTGACGGCGCAATTATTGAAATAAAGGGTAAACCAGCCATAGCCGTTCTGAACAAAGCAAAACCGATTCAAAGGCAACGTTTTACATTGGCACATGAACTGGGTCATATTTTTCTGAAACACACCAGAAGAGATGTTTATGATTCTGATGAAATTAGAGAAAATAGCAATAACTTAATAAGCAAAACAAAGCCTCCCCAGGAAACTGAAGCCGATATCTTTGCCTCCGAACTTCTTATTCCTTATGAACAACTTAAAAAATACACGGCAGATATCAACAATATTGACAAACTGGCTAACACTTTTATGGTTAGCAAACAGGCGATTACAATTGCCATTATGAACTTTTGGAAACACGACGGAAAGAAGAAAACGAAATCATGAAAATGGGAGATGGATTTCCTGGTGGCTGCTGTTGCCACGCGGACAAATAGTGCTCGTTTGTGTATAGCGTGCTTCAAGCTTGAGCGATCACGTTGATGGGGGCTGTTTACAGAAAAACCTTGTAACTTATATTCAAAGCTTTTCCCAGGCGCTTTGCCATTTCCTTTCCGATGGGTCGCTTGCCGTTCTCCATTTCGGAGATATGGCGCTGAGGTATGCCGACTTGTATGGAAAGCTCGGTTTGTGTCAAGCCTTCCCGGTATCTTGCACCGGCCAAAGCCTTGCCGATAAGCTGTGCTTCCGAACATTCAGAGTATGCCTCGCGCCACGGGATAGATTCGGAAGTATCCACGAATCCCAAGGGCTTCAGGGCGTCAACGGCGCTTGCCGTGTTCGCTATGGGTCCGATAAATCTTAATTCAATCTTCTCAATAGGGAGCTTTTTCGTGTGTGCCTGCATATGTAACCTCGATCAATTTTATATTTTGGATCTATACCAATAAAAGGTATAAGACAATATGTATTTATTTCGTTAAGAAAAAGAATGGAGATCTGCTATTGACCCGTGGTATATAAAGGATTAGGAATTAAAGAAGTATGGAGTTATGCCCTGAAGTAATGGGAGAAAGGAGAGCCGATGATAAAAAAGAACACGGTAAATATCAGATGTTCAGTCTGCGGGACAAAGAACAGGATCCCGTCAGATAAACCGGGTTTAACCGCAAAATGCGGCAGGTGTTCGGCATTGCTTGAAATAAAAGATCTTTTCAGCGGAAAACCATTGGTCGTAACCGATAATAATTTCAGCGAAATGGTGCTGAAGTCTCCGATTCCTGTCCTGCTTGACTGCTGGGCTCCATGGTGCGGACCATGCAGAATGATAGGGCCTGTTATGGATGAACTTGCCGCTGAATACTCTGGGAGGGTCAGAATATGCAAACTGAACGTTGATGAGAACCCGCTTACTTCCGCAAAATATAATATCTCCAGCATCCCCACCATGCTTATCTTTGACAGGGCGGAACTGAAAGATACACTTGTCGGTGCCCTTCCAAAGCAGCAGATAATCAATAAAATATCGGATTTCCTTTTATAGATTTGGAAATGAAGGCCGATGTCGATCGATAAGGATGCGACGATGAGAAACATGGAAATCATAGACAGAATCTGCCTTGCCGTTTTCGGGAAAACGGAATATTATGAGAAAATTTTGGATGTTTTGTAAAAAGCCCGGATATTACCTCCTTCGTCATTCCAGCGGAAGTCCGCCGCGGCGGACTTTTTCAAATAGTTCTGGACTACCGTTTTCACGGGAGTGACGGGATTTGAGACTTTTTACGAGACCTTATGATTTGATAAGCATACAGTATAGTTAAGCGTCATGGAGTTCAAAATATGAAATTGAAAATAGTGCTTTTATGTCTTGCAGCCATATTCGGGCAAATCTGTTTCGGTCTCGATGCCAAAGGAGCGGAATCCCCTCTGACGGCTGATGAGATTATAACGAAGATTGAAAACAGGTACTCCGTTCCCGGTTTTACCGCAAAATTTATCCAGGAATCCACATTAAAGGCAATGGATATCACAGATGTTGCGGCCGGGAAGATCTTTGTAAAGCGTCCGGGCATGATGAGATGGGAGTATGAAAAACCCGAGAAGCAGTTTGTCATAACAGACGGTGAGAATCTCTGGATATACAGGCCTGATATTAATCAGGTCATGACCGGGAAAGCCCCTGAATTTTTCGGGACGGGAAAAGGGGCAAGCTTTTTGTCGGATATCCGGATAATAAGACGCAATTTTTCCGTTTCCCTCAAAAAAAACAAGGAGGATTATTTCGTGTTAAGGCTTGTGCCGAAAGAGAAAAGAGCCGACCTTTCGGAGGTATTTCTCTCAATTTCAAAAAGATCGTTTGAGATTTCAAGAATCGGCATTTATAATTCATACGGAGATGGAACCGTAATAGATCTTCTGGATTCAAAGTTTGTTAACAATCCCGATGCCATTTTTACATTTAAAATACCGGAAAGGTCAGAAATTATAAGGATTGGTGAGTAATGGGAGATATTGATCTTAAAAGTAAAGTAAGGGATTTGTTAAAAAAGAGAAAAGCGATCATGCTTGCGCATAATTATCAGCGGCCTGAAGTACAGGATACGGCGGATCTTTGCGGGGATTCCCTTGAGCTCAGCATAAAGGCGGCGCAGACCGATGCCGAGGTCATAGTCTTTTGCGGGGTTCATTTCATGGCGGAGACGGCTTCGATCATGTCTCCCGAAAAGACTGTTCTGCTTCCGCGTATGGATGCGGGATGCCCGATGGCCGATATGGTGACGCCTGAAGCTCTTTCAAAGAAGCTGAAGGAGATACCGCCCATGCCTGTTGTAACATATGTGAATTCGACCGCAGCGGTAAAGGCGCTTTCAACCATATGCTGCACATCGGCAAATGTCGTGAAGGTGGTAAATAGCCTCGATGCCGAAGAGGTTCTGATGGTCCCCGATAAAAATCTGGCAAAATACGCCGCATTGCATACAAAAAAGAGGTTACATTTCTGGGATGGCTACTGCATTGTTCACAATATGCTCACCGCTGAAATCGTTCTTCTGGCAAAAGAAAAACACCCCGGAGCCGTTTTCATGGCGCATCCTGAATGCCGTCCGGAAGTCCTTGAGCTGGCCGATGTTATTTTAAGCACTTCCGGAATGATCAGGTATGCTGGCGAATCTGAAAGCAAGTCTTTTATTGTGGGAACGGAGATCGGAATACTTCATCCCATGAAAAAAGCAAATCCTTCAAAAACATTCTACCCTGTTTCACCGGATATGGAATGCAGGAACATGAAAAAGATAACCCTTGAGGATGTTGTAAGAAGCCTTGAAAATATGGAAGGGGAAGTCAAAGTTCCTGAAGATATAAGAATTCCTGCAAAAGAGGCGGTCCGGAAGATGATAGACCTTTCAATGAAAAAATAATCTGTTACTTGCAGAATCCTCTTGCATCGAGGAAATTTTTAGAATTGCATAAACCCATCCCGCAGGCAATCTTCGCTTTTTCGCACAACTGCTCAAGCTCGTTTAATTCCAGGCAGGCACTAATCTGACTGTTCGGTTTCTTGGACAAATTCGGATTTATCAAAAACGCCTTTTGCAGGTCTTCGAGGAAAAGCCGGTATTGCCACAGGTTTTTATGCGCCGCCGCACGGTCGAGGAAAGCTTCGACGCTCTGGGGTTTTAAGCGGATGACCTCGTTGTAATCATTGATGGCCTGGTTATATTTGCGCATCTCAAAATAAGCGTTCCCGCGGTTATTGTACGCATCTGCATATTTGCCATCAAGCAGAAGCGCATGATTGAAATCGTCAAAGGCGGGCTGTCTGCGGCCAAGATTATAATAGGCAACTCCGCGGTTGTTGTATGAAACGGGGTTGTATGCATCTATCCTGATGGATTCACTGAGATATTCTATCGCTTTT